>JAITKF010000056.1 GCA_031278545.1 Prevotellaceae bacterium | reverse complement strand
GAGGGTATGACATAGCAGGAAAAACAAATTTCCTTCAACATCCGATGAATGTGAAGCACATAAGATAGGTTGTGTGAAAATATTCATGTTTTTTCTATGTTTAGGATTACAAAGGTACGTATTTTTTTTAAAAATCCAACTATTTTTTTAAAAAATAATTAACATTTTTTCCTGTTCTTTTCTTTTTGTATAGTATATAAGCATTTTAGAGTGTTAATATATAAACAATGATACGTGTTTTTTGCAGCTGTTTATTATTGTGCATTGTTTCGTATGTAGACGACAAATGAAAATGCATGGTTGAATGTTTCGCCGCGCGGGAAATTGCAGCGTGACGCTTCGTTCCAGCAGCGCCGATCTATTGGGGGAAAAAAAGTGTCGGCGTCGTAGTTAGCATGGATTTCGGTGAGGTATATCTTGTGCGCCAGTGGAAGAGCTTCGCGGTAGATGCTGCCGCCGCCGATGATGAAAGTTTCTTCTTCGCCCGGGCAGGCGGCGAGGGCTGTCGTTAAATCTGGCGCTATGATTATCGCTTCTTGTGACGGCAACATGCTGCGGCTGACGACGATATTTGTGCGGCCGGGTAACGGATAGCCGATAGATTCATACGTCTTTCGTCCCATCACTACCGGATGTCCCCATGTGAGTTGTTTAAAGTAGCGCATATCTTCGGTAATGTGCCACAGGAGCTGGTTTGCTTTGCCTATTGCTCCGTTCTGCGCTGCTGCTACAATGATAGATAACATTATATTTTGTTGCCTGTTTGGTGAAACGACGGGAATGATTCCTTTGCTTATCGTCGTTAATCATTAATTATTGGTCATTATCTTTTATCCAGACATTGATAATTTCGCCGATATACATTTTATGGAAGTCGCCGGAGGGGTAAATGTCTGTAGCGGGGTCGATAAATTGTTCGGGAGAGAAGAAGTCGGTATATATTTTACGGCATTCGAGGATCATCCGCGCTTCTTCAAATGCAACGTTACCGCTTTCGAGGATGCGTGGCGTAAGTCCGGCTTCCTTTACCTTATCCACGTCGCGTCCTGAGACGCGTCCACAAAGCGCTAAGGCTGGACGGTAAGTTTCGTCGAAGAAACTGAGAGTGAAGTAATCCTGCGCTTCGGCAAATTCAAAGGTGTAGCGTTGTGGACGGATAAAGCAAAAGGCGACCGGACGGTTCCATAAATGTCCGAGAGCGCCCCAGCTGGCTGTCATAGTGTTAAATCGTGCAGGCGTACCAGCTGTGATTAACATCCAATCATCGGCCATAAGATGTACTACGTTATCGGGAATTTCCCGGCTGTCGATGGAAGTAAATACGTTCATTGTATTGGTAATTGGTGTGTTTTGCCGGCATGATAAGACTGCTAGCATTAATACGGTATAACTTAAAATTTTTTTCATAACAATTAAATTTTTTTTTCGCAAAGGTAAAAAAAAGTTTTGATAACCGTTTAAGAAATCGTATCTTTGTCTGGAAATAAATTAATCAAAAGGAATCAATGATGAATATTTTAGCGCTTATTGCCGGATTGGTCGCCGGAACGGCGACGGCTTATGTTATTTTTTATCTTCGGTATAAAACACATACCGTACCTAAGGTTGATTTTGACGCTTTATATGGCAGGTGTAATGATCTTCATACAAAGGTTATTGTATTGGAAGAAAAACAATTGTTATTACAGCAGGAACATTTGCGTGTAGTTGAACGGTTAACTGAAAAGGAAGTAGAGAATAGCGGACTGCAAGCGAAAACGGCGGCGCTGGAAATGACTATTATTAATAAAGACCAACGATTGCAGGAGCTCGCGCAAACGTTGGCTGAACAAAAGAAAGAACTATTCGCGCAACAGCAGGATATTATGTTATTGCGTCAGGCGACGGCAGAGATGAATGCACAAAATGAATCTTTGAAAACAACTTGCCGAGCACAACTTGAGACTGTTCAAAAACAAACGGAACAATTATCTAATTTAACCGACCGCTATCAGCATCTGACTGCCGAGTATAGCGCTATGACTGCCAATCATTCCGCACTGAATGAGAAATTGTCCACGCAGAAAGAGGAAATGCTCGAGATGCAGCGGACGGCGCAGTTACAGTTTGAAAAAATTGCCAGTCAAATTCTCGAAGAGAAGTCAGGAAAATTCACGGAACTTAATAAAGCGAACATCGAAGCCCTACTGAAACCGCTGGGGGAAAATATCGACCATTTTAAAAAGAAAGTTGAAGAGACCTACGATAAAGAATCAAAACAGCGTTTCTCACTCGAAGAAAAGGTTAAGGAACTGGTCGAACAAACGAATAAGGTAAGTAGCGAAGCGAACAATCTAGCGTCGGCTCTAAAGGGACAGGCTAAAAAACAGGGCGATTGGGGTGAAATGATATTGGAAAGCATCCTCCAAAAATCGGGACTGGAACGCGGCCGGGAGTATTTTTTACAGCAAACGATTAAGGATGACGAAGGACATAACCTACGTCCCGACGTGCTGGTTAAATTGCCCGACAACCGGATCGTAATTATTGATTCGAAGGTGTCGCTCGTCGCTTACGACCGCTTTTCTGCGGCCGATACGCCGGAAGAGCAGCAGATACATCTCGCAGAGCATCTTAAATCCGTCTATGCACATGTCGACGAATTGCATGCTAAACAATACGATAATCTGAAGGAATCACTGGATTTTACAATGATGTTCGTACCCATCGAACCGGCCTATTTGATAGCCATTCAGCATGACCCCGAGTTATGGGCTTATGCGTATGTTAAACGGATTTTGCTGCTTAGTCCTACGAATTTGATAGCCTGCCTCAAACTTATTGCCGACCTCTGGAAACGTGAGTGGCAAAATAAAAACGCTATGGATATTGTCCGGCAAGGAGAATTGCTCTATGAGAAGATTGTCGGTTTTGTATCGACGCTTGAAGAGATAGGTCGCCATATCAATAAATCGCAGGAAGCCTATGCTACCGCTATCAACCAACTTAGCGCCGGTCGCGGCAATCTTATCAAACGCGCGATAGATTTAAAAAACCTCGGCCTCAAATCGAGTAAAACCATCCCCCCTACCCTCCTGCCTATCGATGTGGAAGCGGAAGAATTAGAGGTTACGAATGGCCTGCCGGAGTAAAATAAAATGTGAATGTACATCCTTTTCATCTTGCCATTGGGGTAAGAAGCCGCGTCCGTTGAGCGAACCGGGCACGATTGTAACGTCGCTAACAATGGCGCTGCTCAGGGTGACGGACGCCGAACGATAGAAATGATTAAAAATAAGAGAGTGGAAGAGATATTTATATATAATAATTAGGAGTGGCGGCGACGGTGACGGCTGCTTTTCGGGATGGGCAATTAAGAATACTTTTCTAACTTTACAGTCGCGTGCAATAATTCAGCTGTATTTACTATTTGAATCTGTGCCCGATTTTACGATTAAACAAATTTTGCTTCGAACTATATTTTTTATATCTTTGCAGGCTATTTTAGTAAGCGAAAAGTGAAAAGTAAACACGAATATAGTATTGCAATAGGTGGGTTACCAGCAGGTAAGCATTTTTTTTCTTTTAAAATAGGCGATGCGTTCTTTGTTGATTTTGAAGGAAGCGAAGTACAGCAAGCCGAGATAGAGGCGGCTATAACGGTTATTAAAAATACCGGACTTGTGCAATTAGAGGTACAATTAACCGGTCATGTAATCGTTCCGTGCGACCGGTGCTTAGACGATTTGACGGTGCCGGTAGCCTTCCATGGCACGCCAGTAGTGAAATTTACTACCGACAGCGACAACCCTGCTGACGACAATGTGTTGTGGACAAACATCGACGCCGACAAAGTGGATTTGACGCAGTATTTATACGATAGCATCATCCTCAGTTTGCCCCTTCAACGGACACACGACGTAGAAAAATGTAATAAAGATATGATAGAAAAATTAAATAAATTAATAATTTTAAATTAAATACAATGGCACATCCAAAGCACAAAATTTCTAAACAGCGCAGAGACAAACGCAGAACGCATTACAAAGCCGAAGCGCCAACGTTAGCCACGTGTTCCAACTGTAACGCTGTGGTTTTATACCATCGCGTATGTCCCGAATGCGGCTACTATCGCGGACGGTTAATTGTCGAGCAAGCAGTGTAACATAAAGCCCTTGCTGATGAGGATAGGTATAGACATAATGGGCGGCGACTTCGCTCCACACAATATCATACAAGGCGCTATTGACGCGCAGGTACAACTGCCCGACGACGTACAACTGGCACTGTTTGGGGACAGGGAACAGGTCATCGCCTACTGCCACCGGGTGCATTTCGATCCGTCGTTTTTTGATATTGTACATACGACCGAGGTCATTGATATGAATGACCATCCGGCCAAAGCGTTTCAACAAAAGACCAATTCAAGCATTACCGTAGGATTTGGGGCGTTGAACGCCGGCGATATCGACGGTTTTGCCAGCGCCGGCAGCACCGGCGCCATGCTGGTCGGTGCGATGTACACGGTGAAACCTGTTGAAGGAATAATTCGTCCGTGTATTGCGACGGAATTTCCGTTACTTACCGGCGGACGTGCACTCCTGCTCGACGCCGGCCTAAATGCCGACTGCAAACCCGACGTGCTGTACCAATACGGCATCCTCGGCGCTATTTATGCCCGTGACATGAACAACTTGGACAATCCCCGCGTGGCGTTGCTGAATATCGGCGCGGAAGAAGAAAAAGGCAATCTGGTAACCAAAGAAACCTACAAACTGATGCACGGCACGACGGATTTTAACTTCGTCGGCAACGTGGAAGCAAACCAGCTATTTTCAGGCGAAGTGGCCGATGTGATTATCGCCGACGGCTTTGTCGGCAATATTGTCCTCAAGCAGGCGGAAGCCATTTACGTGCTGTCGAAAAAATTGAAAATTGACAACGCCTACTTCGACCGCTTCAATTATGAATTATATGGCGGTACACCGGTCTTGGGCGTGAATGCACCGGTCATCATAGGACACGGCATATCAAGTCCGCTGGCAGTTACTAACATGATACGGCAAACCGAACAAGCCATCAGAAAAAACCTGATTACAAATATTAAACAAGCGTTAAGACACCAAAATTATCAATAAATGAAAGTAAACGCAGCTATCACAGGAATCGCCGGATACCTTCCGGAATATATCCTGACCAACGAAGAATTAAGCCAAATGGTGGACACCAACGACCAATGGATTATAGAACATGCCGGCATCCGTGAACGCCATATATTAAAAGGTGAGGGTATGGGTTCGTCGGAAATGGGCGTCAGGGCGGTGCAGCAATTACTCGAAAAAACCAACACCTCGCCCGACGAAATCGACCTGCTGATTTGTCCGACAACAACCAGTGACATGATTTTCCCGTCCACCGCTTGTGTGATTTGCGGCAAAGTCGGCATTAACAATGCGTTTGCCTTTGATATTGGCGCCGGTTGTTCGGGATTCCTCTACGGCTTAACTACGGCAAAAAGTTTCATCGAATCCGGCGCGCGGAAAAAAATCATTGTCGTGGCCAACGAAAAAATGTCGGCCTTAACGGATTACACCGACCGCAAAACCTGCATCCTATTTGGCGACGGCGCGGCAGCGGTGCTGGTCGAACCGAACTACGAAGGACTGGGCATACAAGATGTAACGCTCCATGCCGACGGGTCTGGCGTACAGTACCTTTACCAGAAAGCCGGCGGCTCCAAATATCCGCCCACCGAAGAAACCGTGCGTAACCGCGAGCATTTTATCTATCAGGACGGGCCAAATGTCTATAAACATGCCGTCCTCAAAATGCCCTCCGCTACGGATACCATCATGGATCGCAATAACTTGACCGGAAACTCGATTGATTACTTTATTGCTCACCAAGCCAACTTACGCATCATCGACTCCGTACGCAAACGGATGGGATTAGACAAGCAAAAGATGTTAACCAACATCGACCACGTAGGAAACACATCGGCTGCATCTGTGCCGCTGTGCTTGTGGGAAAATGAGAAACGCTTCAAAAAAGGCGACATCATCGTCCTTGCCACATTCGGCGCAGGATTTACCTGGGGAGCGATGTATTATAAATGGGCATATTAATGATTAACGATTAATGATTAATTCCTAATTAAAAAAGGCCTCGTAGTTCAACGGATAGAATAGAAGTTTCCTAAACTTTTGATAGCAGTTCGATTCTGCTCGGGGCTACGAAACAAAAAAAAATAAATCATTAAAACTATAAGCAATGGCTGTTTTAGAAAAAATCAGAGTCCGCATGGGCGTTTTTATTTCGGTGATTATCGGGCTTGCCCTGATTTCCTTTATTGTAGACGCTAATACCCTGCAATCGGTAATGTCTATGTTTTCCTCGCAAAACGACGTAGGCAAAATTAACGGAACAACTATCAGTTATCAAGATTTTGCGAAACGACAAGAGTATTACACGCAAATACACAGTCTTTGGACCGGCGGCGGCTCGCTTAACGAAAAAGCGCAGGAACAAGTGAAAGAACAAGCATGGCAAGACTTTTTCAGGAACTACGCCCTGAATGTCCAATACAAAAAGTGCGGCATTGAAGTATCGGCCAAAGAACTAGTCGACCTGTCACAAGGCCGCTATATTTCGCCGATACTCCAACAAGACCCTGTATTCTGGGGCGAAGCAGGAAGCTTTAGCCGCGCCAACGTACTAAACTTTATCCGCAGCATCGACAGCGACCCGTCGGACACACGCGCAATGTACTGGCAATATTGCGAAAACCAAATGCGCGATGCCCAACTGATTGAAAAATACGTCTCGCTCCTGACGCAAAGCCGCTACGCCAACTCACTGGAACTAAAACGCAATGTGGCCGACCGTAATACTACTGCCGACATCAGTTACATCACGCAGCCCCTCACGGCAGCCACCGATTCGATCGACGCCATCACCGAATCGGCCATACGCGATTACTACAAAAAACATAAACGAGATTTCGAACAAGAAACCTCGCGCGACATCGAATACGTCGCATTTGAAGTAACACCCTCGGACGACGACATCCGCCTGACCGAAGAAACCGTCAACCGCATCTATACCGAATTTACTACCACACCCACAGACGAATTAGGCCGATTTGTATCGCGCAATTCCGACCAAGCATTTACCAGCTACTACTACAAAAAAGAGGAACTAACGACAATCTCTGAAAAACTGGACAGCTTTGCATTTCAAGCGACAACCAAAGATATCTTGCCGGTTTTCCGCGAAGGCAACACCTTCTACATGGCACGCATCATCCGCGCACGCATGATGCCCGACTCGGTGCAGGCGCGACATATTCTCATTCAAAACCGAGATAAGGCGGCCGCTTCCAAATTAGCCGACAGCCTGATAACGGTACTCAACAACGGTGCAAATTTCGGCTACATCGCTCAGCAGCATTCGGCCGACCAAGTAGCCAACCGCGACGAAGGCAACGTCGGATGGTTTGCACAAGACGCATCCCTGCTCAAAGAATTTCGGGATACCTGCTTTATAACGCCACGAAACAAACTGATAAAAATAGAAAGCAACGTCGGACTACACATCATCGAAGTAACCGACCGCAGCCCCGAATCACGTAAAGTACAACTGGCCATCGTCGAAAAAACAGCCCACCCCGGTAAAATCACCTACCAAAATATTTTTACAGAAGCCAACAACTTAGCATCAGCAAGCCAAAACCAACGAGCGCTATTCATGTCGGCAGCCGCCGAAGAAGGATACAATGTTACACCGGCCTACTCCGTCGTTGAAGGACAAAAAACAATTGGCGCCTTACCCAATGCCCGCGAACTGAGCCGCTGGGCATACGAAGCCAAAACAGGCGACGTATCGTCGGTATTAACCATCGACCACTTCTTCGTCGTTGCCACACTCACAGCAGCCCGCGAAGCAGGCGTCGCCCCCCTCGAACAAGTACGTGCAGAAATTGAAAACCACCTGCAACGCGAAGGACAAGCCAATAGACTGGCGCAACAATTGAACACAGCCATAGCCGACGCCACCTCGCTTGACGCGATAGCCGAAAAAGCCAACCTGCCGGTAAACACTGCTATCGACCTCTCGTTCACAAGCGGATTCATCCCCGGCATCGGCATTGAACCGAAATTATTAGGCGCAGTAGCCGGTGCAAAAGAAAACGCCATTGCCGGACCGGTCAAAGGAGAAAGAGGCGTCTACGTATTCACCATAACAAAACGCACAACCGGCGAAGCCTACACCGCCGAAGACGAAAAAATACGCGAACGTTACACCGCCGCACAAACCGACTTCTACCTCTTCTACGACGTCATACAAAAAGCCGCCGGCGTAGAAGACCACCGTGGACGATTCTTCTAACCCGTAAAGCGCGAAGCATTCTCCGCAGAGAGTATATATCAATAATGCAGACAATTCATACAACTTGTAAAAAAAACGCTACATAATATATTAACAGCTTTTTATTTTGACGAGGTTCGCTTAGCCAACCTGAACAACGTTCATAACTCATTATGCCATACAGCTTGCGCCGCCGCTCCTCAAAAGCAAAAAAAGCCGCCCTGCAAACAGGACCGCTTTTTTTAATGGGTAATAGTCGTGATTAATCAATAAGCCTTCTTATCCCCTATAAACATAATCAGCAGGGTTCTTACTATAATTTCCAAATCCAGCAATACCGACCAGTTTTCGATATACCAAATATCTTTTTTGATGCGGCCTTCCATCTTTTCCAGCGTATTTGTTTCGCCCCGGAAGCCGTTGATTTGCGCCCATCCGGTAATGCCGGGCTTGATAAGATGCCGAACCATGTACTGGTTGATTAACAGGGAATATTCCGACGTATGCAACAGCATGTGCGGACGCGGCCCCACGAGCGACATGTCGCCCTTGAATACATTGATAAATTGCGGCAATTCGTCGAGGTTCGTGCGGCGCATGAAGTCGCCTATGTGCGTTTTGCGGTCGTCGCCGGCGGTAGCTTGTTTGGTATGAGCTTCCTTGTTGCATTTCATGCTGCGGAATTTATAACATGTAAACTTTTTACCTTTAAAACCCGTACGTTCCTGCGTGAAAAATACCGGCCCTGGCGAACTGATTTTAATAAGTATCCCCAATATGATATAAATCAACGGAAAGAATGCAACTAAAAACACCGACGAAACGAGAATATCCAACGCCCGCTTAACCACCGTGCAATGCCAGTTACTCAGCGGCACTTTCCGGGTAGAAAAAATCGGCATATCGCCTGCATATTCGAGTACTACCGGGGTATTCGTGTAGTAGCCTATCTGCGGGACAATGTGGAAGTGAATAACATTATGCTCCGAAAAATGCATAAAATCAATAATCTTGTTTTTAGCCGAAATAGGGAGCGAGCTATAAATTTTAGATATTCGATTTGCTATGGCATATTCTTTGGCTTGCTCGATGGTGCCTAAAATGTGCTTATTCTTTTTAGTTACATCGTCGTCGAAAAGCCCGTCCACATGGATGCCAAGATACTTATTTTGGGTCAGTTCAGTATAAAGTTTTCGACCTACCGGTCCCGCACCCAGGATAATCGCTTTTTCACACCGCTTTTCGCTATTGATGGTAGCGCGCAGGATTTGCCGCGTAAGCAGGTGCAGGGTGGCCATGGTAATGAACGCAACGCACAGAAAAAACGCAATGAATATGCGGGAAATATCCCCGGAGATTTTTAAGACAACCATGCAACACAATACCATAATCGCAATAATAAGGATATGGTAAAAAGTCATTCTTAGCAGGTCTCTAAATCGCCACCGGCGAAAATCGCTCTCGATTTTGATGATGGCAATACTTATCAGGTAGCCAAAATTAATCAATATTTGCACCCATTTATAGGGAATGCTTTCCATATTGATATTAAAGCAGCTCAACAATGCTAAAAACAAAGCATTGAGGAAAATCATATCTTCTGCAATAATCAGTGCGACAATCGCCGCCCTGTAACGACCGAACTTTTGCATAATGACAATAAATTAAAGAGTTAAATTTAGGGTTAATGAATGTTTGAGCGTCGGAACTGCCGACCCGTTTAGTTGTTATGCCGGATTGTAGAATTGGTAACAGGTTTGTTGGCAACTATCTACTGTTGTCCTCATTTTCTGTCGCTTAACGTACAGGACGCATCTCAATCGTCTGTACACAATAGTAAACATCACAAAAAACTCGGATGAAACAGTCTATGAATAAACTCCGTGTAAATGGCAGGCTGTACAAATACCGGGTACAGTAATCCGAAAATCGCTCCGTACAGGTGTGCGCCATGATTGATGATGTCGCCGCCTTTTTTGCTCATATAATTGGAATAGAACAGATATGCAATGCCGAATACGATGCCGGGACAAGGAATAAAAAACACATACAGCATCATCCACGGATCTACCAGTATAGAAAAGAAAACCACCGCCGACACCGCACCCGAGGCCCCCAGACTGGCATAATCCGGATTATTCCACTTTTTTACTATATCGGGAAACGAAGAAAACAATATAGCCGTAAAATACAGAACCAGACCATGCAGTACGGGAGAAGCCGTCATGCCGGCTAATACATGAAAAACAAACTCCCCGAATGACCATAAAGCAATCATATTAAAGAGAAGGTGCATCCAGTCCGCATGAATAAACGCATGAGTAACGATCCTGTACCACTGGTTTCGCCGCACCATTATATAGGGATACAGCAGCAGGTTATTCAAAAGGCGCCTATTCCGAAAAGATAGAATACTAACACCCGCAGTAATAAAAGTTAATACAGTAAATGGATTCATCTATTTTTATCTTTTATATCCTGAGCAAAAATTTGATTTCTTGTTTCAATAGGATGAGCAATGTCGATTTTATTAAAGATACAATTTATTATTATCATTATACCAGTCCCGCATCGCCTTTTCAAAGGTATATCTGAATTTATATCCCGACATTGACGTTCTATCTTGTATTACGTTTTATTCCACAGAAATCAAGCTCTATTTTTTTCGACGCCTTTTGGGACAGCGTAAGAAATTCTTTATGCCGTACAAGCCAAACGATAATATCGGCTTGTTGATAAGCGTCGCTGTAATTTACCAGACTGAACGTTTTATGTGTTGTGATGTTTGGCTCTACTACCAACACCTCTGCCCTTGCTTCCGAAAGAATACGGGAGGTAATATATTTGGCGGGCGATTCCCGCAAGTCGTCAATGTCAGGCTTAAAAGCCAGTCCCATGCAGGCGACAATCGGCTCCCGATTATGTTGCATCTCGAATGTGTGGCATGTATCTATTACTTTTTGGGCACACCAGTCCGCTTTATAATCGTTGGTTTCGCGTGCTTGCTTAATAATATTGGCTTGTTCGGGATAATCCGATACAATAAACCATGGGTCTATGGCAATACAATGTCCACCTACGCCACATCCCGGTCGCAAAATATTTACCCGCGGATGTTTATTTGCCAGTTCTATCAATTCCCATACGTTAATTCCATTCTGTTCACAGATGATGGAAAGTTCATTGGCAAACGCAATCTGCACGTCGCGGGAGGAGTTTTCCGTTAACTTGCACATTTCTGCTGTGCGGGCATCTGTTTGGTGTAAAACGCCTTTTACGAACTGGGAATAAAACGCGGCGGCTTCCCCCGAAGAGACTGGATTAATGCCGCCTATTATCCGGTCATTGTTTTCCAGTTCGTAAATAACATTTCCGGGAAGCACCCGTTCCGGACAATAAGCTACATAAATTTTATTTTGCAATTCCGGCCGTTCCTTAAAAATAATTGCCGCCATTTTTTCGGTAGTCTTCACCGGAGAAGTCGATTCGATAATAAATAAATTTCCTTCGCTTAAAAATGGAATAACAGAACGCGTTGCATTTTCCACGTATGTAATGTCTGCCCTGTGATTTTGTTTAAAGGGCGTTGGAACGACTATCAAAAAAACATCCGCTTCTTCCGGTTTTAAGGAGGCGCGGAGTTTCTTTTTTTCCACAACCTCTTTGACCACCTTATCCAATTCCGGTTCCGCAATGTGGATTTTTCCCTGATTGATAGTTTCCACTATCGCAGGGTTTATATCCACGCCTACAACGTCGATCCCTTTACTTGCCGCTATGGCAGCTGTGGGCAATCCAATATAGCCCAATCCCATAAAAACTGCTTTCATCTGTTTTGTCAATTATTTTTCATT
>JAITKF010000045.1 GCA_031278545.1 Prevotellaceae bacterium | reverse complement strand
ATGGCGGGCTGTTTGGGAACGATGCCCGGGCAGCCGGTGAGGTCGGTCAGTGCGGTGATGCAGCCGGTATACGTCCGCACGCCGGCGCCCAGCGTATCGCCGTTGACAACAAAGGGCGGCGTGCCGTGCAGGTCGTAGGCGCCGGCGCCGATGGTGGCGTTGGGCGGATAGTCGGTTACATAGGCGCACCAGTTGAATCGGTCGCCGGGCGACAGGCCGTCAAGCGTTACGGTAACCGTGGAGCTGAAGACGTTTATTCCGGCGCCGTCTAAGTAGAAGCCGCGCCCGTTGAGCGAACCGGCGACAATTGCGCCGGCGCCGGGGCTAACGCTGGGGCTGCTCAGGGTAGCGGGCGTCCATGCGCCCAACGAGCCGTTGGCGGCGATGGGCTGGTAATCAACGAACAGCCACACGGTATCGCGGTGGCGGTCGCCATCGGGCTGCGTATCCCAATAGATGCGGAATGTAACGGTCGAAACCGCGTAATCGGCGCCGTGCTGCTCAATGCGCACCACACTCTGCTGCCCCCAAACGGTCGACATGGATAGCGCTAAAACGGATAGTAAAACTAATTTCTTCATTATAATATTTTGTTATTTTAGTTCATTTTGTACTCGTATATCTATTTTAATAGTTGCCGTTTTTATTGATTAAATTACTTAGTTAATCAAAAAGAAATGCAACAGTTGAAAATCAGAAGAAAAGGGGACAGTTTTTACGGAAAGAGACGAATTGGGGGAAGAATCGAGGGGCAAATGAGTTTGTTTAGGCTGCCCTAATAGAGATGAAAACAGAGCGTTAAAAGGCAAAAGGCAGGGGACGAATTAGGGAAGAATGGTTGTCTTTTAAAGAAAAAGGCAAAGAGTAAACAAAATGGCATTAAGGATATTATAAAAAAGATATAATAGACGAAAGTCGCGCCGGAGAAAAATGGGGCGCCGGATGATAGAAGTGATTAAAAGTGAGAGAGTTGAAAAAGAAAAGAAATTTTGATTAACTACGTAATTTAATCAACGATTGAACCGGCGGCAAAGATATGATTTTTTTTTAAAACCGGCCAAAAAATAGTTTAAAAGAGAGGCATTTTTTTTGAACTATGAACTATGAATTAAGAGTTAAGAACTATGAACTATTCCAGCCCCGCTGGCAGAGGTGACCGTAGGGCGGGGATGGATGAATGGTTATTATTTTTTATTGATGTTATTCCCCGACTGGGAATGCCTGCGGGGACGAGGTTGCCTTAACAGGCAAGCATATCCATAGCACGAGCCGCCCTAAATCCACACGAAACCCCCACCGCGGACAGTTCTTTCGAAATCGTTCCCCGTCGTGGCAGGCAATTCCCACCCGATATTTATCTTTATTTTTCATGGAAAATGATTTTAGTGCTACCTTTACACCAAAAGTCGTAAGAAAATGATTGAAGTTTGCATGAAATTTGTTCCTTTGCTGGAATTACCTCTTTATATTTATACTGGTTTGTTTTTGTGCCGCAATGCTCCGCAGGCGTGGGATTACAGCAATAGTATTTGGAAAAACGGATAAAAGCTAAATGATGGCGGTTAAACATTAATAATTAATAAATATGAAAACAGAATTAGAAAAATGTATGAATGGCGAATGGTATGACTGCCATGCGCAAGTTTTTGTAACGCTCAAAACGAAAACCCGAAAACTCTTATCTCAATATAATACCTTGCCATACGATGACAGCATGGCAAGATATAATCTTTTGAAAGAACTATTTGGCAGTATCGGTACAAATGTCTCTGTCGGAAATCCTTTTATATGCGACTATGGACAAAACATTCACATCGGCGACAATGTGTCTGTAAATATGAATTGTACGTTTGTGGACTGTAATAAAATTACTGTTGGCAATCGCGTACTGATAGCGTCAAATGTGCAAATTTATACGGCAGCACACCCCGTAGAACTGAACGAAAGATTAACTCCCGGATGGACGGCTGACAGTAAAAAATATTTCTGCCAAACCTTTGCCCTGCCTGTTACAATTGAAGACGGTTGCTGGATAGGCGGCGGAGTTATTATATTGCCGGGTGTTACGATTGGCAAAGGCGCTGTTATCGGAGCAGGGAGCGTGGTTACGAAAAACATTCCTGAAAACAGTTTGGCTGTCGGAAATCCATGCAGGGTTATACGAAAATTAAATGTAACATGGTAGGTTCATAAAACTGCAGCAAAAATGAAAAGCAAAAGTAACGGCAAGATATACGCTTCGTCATTCCGTCTGCCTGTCCACGCAGATAATTATTTGTTTTTTTCAACACCCCCCCCATAAAAATTTGTTCATATCAGAAAAAAAGTATACTTTTGCAGCGTTAATATCAAAAACAAACGCCTAATATCAAAAAAAATGAGTATTTTTCGTCAAAGAGCCCTTAAAGAGATAGGGCAACGGCCCAATAAGCCGATGTTTGTGGAGTCCACGCCGGTCTCTGCTATTTTTGGAATCAATGTATTTGATCGTAAGACGATGCAGCAGTATTTGTCGCCCGAAGCGTTCAGCGCCGTGATAAACGCGATAGACCGGGGCACAAAAATCGACCGTAAAATGGCCGACCAAATTGCCGCGGGGATGAAAACATGGGCGCTCGAACGCGGCGCTACGCACTACACCCACTGGTTTCATCCCTTTACCGACGCCACGGCCGAAAAACATGAAAGTTTTTTAGACCGCACGAAAGACGGCAGTGTGTTTGAAAATTTCAGTGGCCACGCGCTAGTGCAGCAAGAACCCGACGCATCGAGTTTCCCTACCGGCGGCCTGCGTAACACTTTCGAGGCGCGCGGTTATACGGCATGGGATCCGTCGTCGCCGGCGTTTGTGTTCGATCAGACACTATGTATCCCGACCATCTTCGTGTCGTACAACGGGGAGGCGCTGGATCAGAAAACGCCGCTGCTGCGCTCGTTACAGGCGCTTGATAGGGTAGCAACCGATTTGTGCCGTTATTTCGACAAGGATGTGAACACTGTAACGAGCGTACTAGGTATTGAGCAGGAGTATTTTGCGGTGGATAGCGCCCTGTTCCGCGCCCGCCCCGACCTGCAATTGACCGGACGCACGTTGCTGGGGCACATTGCCGCGAAAGACCAGCAGTTGGAAGACCATTATTTTGGCTCTATCCCGCCGCGTATCATGAGTTTTATGAAGGATTTTGAAACTGAAGCCTACAAACTCGGCATCCTGCTCCGCACGCGACATAATGAGGTGGCGCCAAACCAGTATGAATGCGCCCCGCTGTACGAAGACGCCAATCTGGCCATCGACCACAACCTATTGTTGATGACATTGATGCAGCGCGTGTCGGACCGGCACAACCTGCGGATTCTGTTTCACGAAAAACCTTTTTCGGGCATTAACGGCTCTGGGAAACACTGCAACTGGTCGATGATTACCGATACGGGTGTCAACCTGCTATCGCCAGGGAAAACGCCGCGCAGCAATCTGCAATTCCTGACGTTCTTCGTGTGCACCATCCGGGCGGTGTTCGAGCATCATCATCTGCTGATGAGCAGCGTGATGTCGCTCAACAACTCGTTGCGTCTGGGAGCCAGTGAAGCGCCGCCGGCTATCATGTCGATATTCGTCGGCAGCACGTTGACCGACACGCTGAAATCTATTGTCGAACGGGTGAGCGATAAGAAAATGACGCCCGACGAAAAAACCGAACTTAAGTTAGATGTCGTCGGCAAAATTCCGGAAATTCTACCGGATAACACCGACCGCAACCGCACGTCGCCGTTTGCATTTACGGGCAACCGCTTTGAGTTTCGCGCCGTCGGCTCGTCGAGCAACTGCGCGCAGCCGATGATGACGCTCAATACGGCCGTAGCGCAACAGATTGTCCGCTTCAAAAACGAAATTGATGCGCTGATGGATAAGGATGTAAAAAAAGATGAAGCCATTTTTCAAACCCTGCGGAAATTTATTAGCGAGTCGCAAGCGATCCTATTTGAAGGCAACGGCTACAGCGACGAGTGGCGCGTCGAAGCCGAAGCGCGCGGGTTGCGGCGGGTCGAAAGCGCGCCGTCGGCCTTCCAATCGTTTTTGGAACCGTCCAGCATCAATCTGTTTACATCGTTTGGCGTGCTGACCGAAGAGGAACTGAAGGCACGGGTCGAGATATTCAATGAAATTTATGTGAAGAAAATCCAAATCGAGGCACGTGTAGTAGGCGATTTGGCTATCAATCATATTGTACCGACGGCTATCCGCTACCAAAGCAACCTGATTGAAAATGTATGCGGACTGAAGCAATTGCTGAGCGAGGTCGATTTTAACGAACTGGCCACGCCGCAGTTGTTGTCTATCAAAAAGATAGGCGGGTATATTAAAAGTATTCGCGAAGGCTTGCACGCGCTTGTCAACGAACGTAAGAAAGTGAACGAAATCGCTTGTTTCTCCGAACGCGCCAAAGCGTATACCGAACAAGTATGGCCCTATATGAAAGAAATTCGCAAAAATGCCGACAAGCTCGAACGCATTATCGACGACGAAATGTGGCCGTTGCCGAAATACAGGGAATTGCTGTTCATTAAGTGAAGAGAGAGAAATTTACGGCACAATCACCCGCAGCAAGCAAGCTAATGCAAAGGCAACAACGAACGTAAGCCCGATAATCCGGACGGTGGTTTTCATTCCAAATTCTTTAAGCATGACAAAAAAGGTGGCTACGCACGGCAGGTACATTGTCATAAACACGCACGCCGATACTAATTGTGACGCCGACAGGTCGAACGGCTCAAGTAGCGCAATCGACACGTCTTTTCGCAGGAATCCGAGGATAATAACAGACGATGATTCGGCCGGAAGACCCATCAGAGTCTCAATGGGATAGCGCATCGCTTCGGCAATGTATGTCAGCGCGCCAGTCTGCTGTGCGATATTGATAAGCAGGATGCCGGCAATAATCATCGGAACGGCCTCGACGAGGTACTCCCGCATCCGATACCAGACTTTCGGCAGCCAAAGCGACCCTCGCGGCCATTGCCATGCGGGGATTTCCATAAACATTTCCGTCGGATTGCCTTTCATCACCTTGTTGAGGAGTATGCCGGCCACTACGCCTGTCGCCGCGAGCGTACCGAAGACCAACAGCAGGTATCCCGCACCGTGTCCTTTAAACAGATTAAATATCATCCCCGTTTGCGTAATGCACGGCGCTATCATCATAATCAGCAGGAGCGCTATTGTCTTTTCACGTTTACTTTCGAGCGTCCGCACACTCATCACCGCTGGCACTTTACAGCCGAGCCCCATCAAGATAGGAATAGCGCCGTAGCCGTGGATACCAAGACGGTGCAACAGCGAATCGAGCAGGATGGCCAACCGCGGCAAATAACCGAGGTCGGCCAAAAATTCAAACACCGCATAAAATACCAACACATACGACAGCACGTCGATAAGCGCAATTTGCAGGGCGTCCGTCAGGATGCCGAACGACTCGTTGCCATCGCCGAGTAGCATCACCCCCCACCAACTGTGTGCCTGCTCGCCGAACAGACCGGCGAGGAACGGCAAATACTGCTTTTCGTACAACGGCGTCAGCAGATCAATCAGTCCCTCGCCGAAAAACCGAACGAGAAAGAACGATACGGCCATAATCAGGATAGCTATCGGCACACCACTTAACGGGCGCGTACACAAGTCTGCCAGCCGCTCGATAAATGTCGGATGACGGTGTTCGAGGCTTTGCGAATGTTGTACGATTTGCCCAATCATCTCCCACCGTTTGCCGTCGCTGCTATCGGCAGGCAGGACATCGGGAATGGCCTCAGGAGGGCCGGCGCGGAGATGCTGCGCTACCTCGAGTTCCAGCTTTTTGAAGCCGGCGCCGGTCAGGGCTTCCGTCTCCACAACCGGTGCATGCAGCATGTCCGACAGTTTGGCAATGTCAATATTGATGCCGTACACGCGGGCGGTTTCGTATTTATTTAGAATAAAAATCACCGACTTGCGGAGCGCCAGTATTTCTAGCGCCAGAAACAGCGAGCGCTCGAGCCGCGTGGCCTCCAGCACATAGAGAATTAAATCGTAGTGTTGCGCGCGGATGATTTCCGACGCTTCCTGCTCAGCGCGGTTGTCGTTCTCCAACCGGTAAATGCCCGGCACGTCAATAATCGTACACGAAATGTCGTTGAATACGGCCTGCGCTTTTTTTACTTCCACCGTCGTGCCGGGGAAGTTAGACGAAACGGCCTTGACACTCGTAAGCCGTGTGAACACCTGACTTTTTCCGACATTGGGATTGCCCACCAGCAGCATGTTTTTTTTCAATGACGTCGCCTTTTTCGTCACTGCCGGCGAATTTTTCACATCCGCTTCGTGGAATGTCCGCTTTTGCACTAAAATTTTCTTAGCCGTAGCAGCGCCGATGGCCACGCGCGTTCCAGCCACCTCGAGCAGCAACGGATTCCCGGTCTTATAGACCCGGACAGTAGCTCCGCCCGTGATTCCCAGAGCGGCAAACTTCATCCTTTCCCGCTCGGTCAGGTTCACGGCCATAACCACTGCGTTATTGCCCTCGTGCAACGCCGCTAAGGGAACGGGCACTTCGTGCAATGTATGTTTGGTTTGTTTGACCATATCTTGATTCTTTCGGCAATATGCCGGCTAACCGTTGTTAGAAAAATTTAAGACACAAAGGTATATTTTTTATCACTGTCCTGCAATACCTATAAATAGTGAATATTTGGGTTTGATTATTGATTATTGACTATTGACGTAAAGTATAAATGCGTCTTTGCATATCTGCGGAGGCTGCTGTCTGAACAGTAATTTTTATGGTTAATGTGATTTTATCATTCCGTTATGCACAAACTCTACCGTAGGGACGTTTTCACGAGATACAATGAACAAAGGTCATTTATTATATAGAATACATTCGAAGATTTCAATTAAATTAAAAATTAAACTACTGATTTATAATGCAATAAATAGATATTAATTATCAATTTTTATTGGACTTTATATAACTCTATGCTTTAGCTTACGGCAACACATCAACAAATCAAATCCCGAATAATCTCGTCCGACACAATAAAATGCGTTGGCGGTATTTGTAGTTGCCGGTCGTGTTGTATCAATTGCCCATGAAACAGATATTTTTTTGCCTGTTGCAGGCAATGGCGCAAAAACGGCTCTCCAAAGGTTTGTGCAATATGTTGCAAATCGGCGCCGGCAGCGGTGCGGAGCGAGGTGAGGATGTATTCGTTATAGTGCATTTCGCGTGTTAATGTTTCGGTTTCAAAAGCCGGCAATCCATTTTCGATTGCGTGCAGGTAGCGGAGGTTGTTGGCGACATTCCATTGCCGGCTTTTCCCGTTATACGAATGTGCCGACGGTCCGAGGCCGATGTACGGCACGCCTTGCCAATAGCCGCTATTATGCATGGCCTGAAATCCGGGACGGGCAAAATTGGACACCTCATAATGCGTATACCCGGCGTTTTCCAATGCCGTATGTAAAAAGGCAAACTGTTGCACGCCTGTTTCCTCGTCCGGTAACGATAACGTGCCTTTAGCTTGTTGTTTGCCGAATAAGGTTTTCGGTTCAATGGTCAAGTGGTACGCGGAGATATGCGGCACATTGAATGAAAGCGCTTGTGTAACGTCGCGTTGCCATTCGTCCGACGACTGGTGCGGGAGGCCGTACATTAAATCAATGGATATATTTTCAAAGCCGGCGTCCTGCACTGCTTTGACGCATGCTATTGCCTGCGCTGCCGAATGTCGCCGCCGCAGTTGTTTCAAATGATGTGTTTGAAATGACTGGATGCCGATACTCAGGCGATTTACGCCCATCATTCGCAACTGCTTTGCATAATCGCGTGTAACATCGTCGGGATTAACTTCGACGGTCAATTCCGAAAAGGATTCCACGGAAAAAATGTGCCGAGCTTTTTGTATCAACGCCTGCAACTCATCGGGCGTCAATACCGATGGCGTACCGCCACCTATGTATAATGTAGCCGGCAAATGGAAGAACGGCAGGTAATCCTGCCGTTCTTCCATTTCGCGTTCTAACGCTGCAAGCATTTGCGCTTTGCGTTCGAGCGACATGCTAAAATAGAAGTCGCAGTAAGCGCATAATTGCCGGCAAAACGGAATATGAATATAGAGCATTATTTCAGCAGCGCCTGTCCGCTGCCAAGGAGCGCGCCGCCCGAGAAAACATCTACGGTATAGGCGCCTTTGGCAAACTTTTCATTGTTGCTGCCGTAGAAGACGCACACTTCAATATCTTGCCCCTGATAATCGACTTCGCGCACCGCCGAATAAATAAGTTGCCCATCTTCTACGCGGAAGATATTGTTTTCGGACGGCGTCATTAAAATACCGTCAGGGCCTTTCACACGTACAAATACGCTACGCGGGCCGGGTTCGGCAATGTCGTTTTCGATGAGTGTAACGCATGTCCGTAACTTACTGGTATTACCGGCTCTCGTTACTTCCTTGCCTTTTTCGTTGATAGCCGTAACTTTGATGTCACGGGCTTTGACAATAGCTCCTTTCTCCAACTTCTGGACTAAGTCGCCGGCCGTTTGCACCAAATTCTGGTACCGTTCGTCCGAAGCGCGAACTTCGGCTCTGGCAATGGTTACATCCCGACGCAAGTTTGTATTCAGCGTATTCAGCGAATCAATTTGCCGAATATAGCCCCGCATTATATCGCGTAAGGTACCCAGTTCTTTTTCGTATTCACGGATACGGGCGCGATTAGTGGCTTCGGTTTTCTTGAGTCGATCGATCATCATATCCACTTTCTGTTTTTCCACTTCCAGCTGTGCATTCAGCGTGTCGTTGTCGGTTTTCAGATCGTCGTATTGCGCCCGAAGCGTTTGCATTTTAATCATCAGGTCGTCCTTTTCCGTATTCAAGGCCGTGATGACGGATTTCTGCTCGGGAATTGTTGATACCGACAGGTATATCAACACGATTCCTAATACCACTACAATAATTCCAAGAATAATGGTTGCCAGTTTTAATTTGTTCAGTTTGTCGTCTTCTTCCATAAAGAGTTCAATTTAAATTTTAAATTTAATGCGGTAAAGATACTCATTTTTTCGTTAATACATAAAAAAATTCTTCAACCGATATATTGTCGCCTTCCCGCGATACCGGCGTATCGGCTGCTATTTTTCCTTGATTGACAATAAGAATCCGTGTGCAAATTGCTTCTACTTCCTGCATAATATGTGTGGAAAATAAAATAATTCGCTCGCGAGCCAGCCTCGAAATCAGCTTCCGTATCTCGATAATTTGGTTTGGATCCAATCCGGTGGTTGGTTCGTCGAGGATAAGCGCCGACGGTTCGTGCAGCAATGACTGCGCCAAACCGACCCGCTGGCGGTATCCTTTGGATAACTGCCCGATTTTCTTGTGCTGTTCGGCGGTGATACCGGTGGCTTCAATAACCTCGTCAATACGCCGGCGGAGCCTGCGCCCCAGTTTATGCAGCCCGCCCATAAATTGCAAATATTCACGCACGTACATATCGGGATATAACGGGTTGTGTTCCGGCAAATAGCCTATTGTCCGGCGCGCTTCCAATGATTTCTGCGGCAAGTCGAAGCCATTGATAGAGACTTTTCCGGCAGTTGGCGAAAGGTATCCGGTCAGGATTTTCATCAGAGTCGACTTACCTGCGCCGTTAGGCCCAAGCAAGCCTATCACTTCGCCGCGTTGCCCCGAAAAGCTGACACTATCCAATGCTTTTTGTGTGCCATATGTCTTTGATATGTTTTCGACCGTGATCATTCTTTTGCGCAGTTTTCAAAGCAACGAATTAGATACTTTGTTCGTGAGTACTTTGTGATACATTTTCCGATTTCTTGCGATATGCAAAAAGCAGGAAGCAATAAATGCCTACCAGTAAAGATGCTACACCAATAAGAATGACGCCGCCCCGAAACATAGCGCCCGATATTTCGTCGGGCCACAATAGCATGATAATAGCGAAAATCAAGACCAGCAGCCCTTCCAGTATAAACCACGCCCATTCGGTAAGTCCCACGGCTTTAGCAGCAATAGCCAGACTGATGATGCGCACGCTTCGTACCAGCAACCACGCGCCGACCGTCAAGGCTAACAATACCGGCAGGAGATAGTCGAACAACAATAAGCAACCGCCCATAGCAATGGCAAACACGCTGCCGGCTATCCAGTACCACTGCGCCTGTCCGTCCTCTTTTTTCTGCTTGAAATACAAATACCCAACCGAAAGGCCGATAAGGAACAGCACAACAGCCATTACCGCATTTACGACCCGTAAAATACTGTCGGGGAAAATCATCAACACCGCACCCAATGCGCAAAACAGCATGCCTTGCGCAAATAGCCGACTTTTATTCGGAGTTATTTTTTCTATGGTTCCCATTTTACTTTACCTTTTCTATTAATTTGAAGGTGCAAATATACGTAAAATTATCTCGTTAATTGTACAAGCAGATAAAAAAATATGTGTGGGCAGATTCAAGTATCAGATGCAATTGGATTATTCAAGGCGGATGCAAAAAGTCCCACGGTGCATCAAAGTTAAGTAATTTTCTTGGTCTACGGTTAATTTATATTGAAATTTGGAATCAGTAAGTTTGTATAGGTAACAAATTATTTCTTTTTGCCATAAACAATATTAACCTGTATAGTATCGTCATTTCACTTTTAGAATAACATTTTATTTTGCATCTAAATCGCGCCAAAAAGTGCCTGATTATCAAATTGTAAATCTCTACGGCATAAGTTTCCGCTTTAGTTTGTAAAAGTTGTTGCGAGGGCATCATTTCATTATATGATATTCAATAATCTGTTGTTACAAATCTCGCGGCATATTTTTTACTCTGTCCCACAACCTTGTTCCCGTTTCTCTGTTTCCAATAACGAAACTTTCCGAACTCCCGGGCCGGTCTATCGACAGAATTCCAAATCCATTTATAGTTTTTTAACCCAACTAAGTGAGCAACTCGTCTAATTTCATCTCTTTTACAGGTTTGGCACTGCGGATTTTTGATTGTCCCGAACCGTATTTTTCACCTAATTAATTACTGTAACGTGGCTTATATTCAACAACCTGCCGATTGAACGAAATTCCAAATCTTCCGGATATATTGATAGATCAAATCGCCTTTTTTCTCTTTTTCAGCAATTTGAGAATATCAAGAGTAAAATTATTGCCGCAATCTTTGCGTTTGTAGCGTTGCCTGCCTTTGATTATTTCATTTTTTATATGATGTTCCGATTGACATTTTGTACATTTCATAAAAAG
Organism: Prevotellaceae bacterium; assembly: GCA_031278545.1. GTDB lineage: Bacteria > Bacteroidota > Bacteroidia > Bacteroidales > UBA932 > JAIRKX01. Next base: position 2,910 of record JAITKF010000045.1, on the reverse strand, counting down.
TTTTTTGCTACAAGGATAATGAATCTACGCCCAAAAAAAATGCAAAAAAATACTTGGATATTAAAAAAACACATGCCTTTGTGCCCTAAAATGTAGAAAAAGATGAATATCTCAAAACATACGGGTATTTCTGCTTCGCGTCCAGGGGACGCCGAAGGGGCTTCGTTTTGTTTGATATTTAATTCTACCCACCAACCAACTCACTGATTACCAATTATTACATCGCATTACACGCTAAAAACCTTGCAGGGCAAGGGATACGGCAAATCAATACGTTTATATACCGTCGCTTTACTAGTAAGTATTTACGGGTACACTGGTAAAGTTTTCTGGTGCGCCGTGAAAGTTTACCGATATACCGGCAAAATGCCAGATGATTATACAATTTTTTTAAAAAAACACTTAAACATAGGAGATTTCTATTGTGGGAGAGTATTTTATTCCTAATGCAGATGCCACCTTCCACAGATGGCAAAGTATCTTAATGTCAAACATCGTTTCGAGGGCGGCAATGCTGAATATCCCGCCAGCGGAAGTAGTGGATGATGAAAAAATCAAACAAGAACTTTGGAAAGATGAATATTCCATTATTACCAGAGTGGAATGAACGGAGGAGATTTTATCACAATAAAATTTACTGCGGAAAATGGAAGATACTATAGCAATTTTCATTCAGAGGATTTCAAAGTGGCACATCGCATAACAGGGCTATATATACTTCGCCACCTATCTGTTTATTAAGAAGAAAAAGAATATAGAACAAAGAATATGTACCCACGTAAAGTTTTTATTTTGGCTCTGGAACTACCGGAAGAGAACTTTTACCATTAATAAAAAAACAATATACAGTTGTTGGGTTTTTAGATAATGATAAGAATCAATTGAATAAAAAAATCGATCAATATACAATATATCTGCCAACATCTATGTCAATGCGGAATATGATGTTATTATTATTGGGTCAACAACTGGTTATTCACCAATAACAGAACAATTACTTTCAATGGGTGTTAAACAAGGAAGAATAAACACAGATTACGTTGTAGTGCCTGTTAAAAGTCGTATAATTTTCTTGGAAAAACTTGGAGAATTATTTTCTGAAAGAGATATTGAAGGATGTGTTGCCGAGGGAGGTGTCTTCCAAGGCGAATTTGCTAAAGAGATTAATAGAATATTTCCAACAAAAAAATTGTATCTGTTTGATACTTTTTCTGGTTTTGATGAACGAGATGTTTACGTGGAAAGACAACATCAATATTCAAAATATGGAGAGGCTCATCTGAATATTACAAGTGAAGAATTTGTGATAAAAAAATGGCATATTCTAAAATGTGTATAATAAAAAAGGATATTTTTCCGAAACAACGAATGGAATATCTGAAAATTTTTGTTTTGTAAATCTTGATTTTGATCTTTATCAGCCCATACTTTCCAGAATTGAATATTTTTATCCTCGTATGGTGAAAGGAGGTGTAATATTAATTCATGATTATTTCTCTGAAAGATATAATGGTGTAAAAGATGCTGTTAGAGAATTTGATAAAAGAAACAAGTTAAATATTTTTCCTATTGGTGATAGAATTAGTATAGGAATAAATTGTTAAGATACTGTAAAGCAGGACTGCGCATAACAGGTCTGTATGCGCTTCGCCACCAGCTTTCCGGAAATGGCGATTGATAGAAAATTTATGCTAACTTTGCGCCAAATAAAATCGCAGGAAAACAAAGTGATAAAAACAGTAAAAATAAAATCAATGCTTGGAGGAACCCTCCGTATCCGCACCTCAGCGCCATTGACATCGCAGGACGGAAGCCTGAAACCCGCTTTTGGAATCAATCCTAATCCATTGTTCAAAACGCACGAAACGCCGCCTCCCGTTATTTCCGAAAAAGCGAAACTCAATCCCATCGGCGTGAAAGAAACTCTGGAATATGATGTGCCTACAGAACAGGGTAAAGAATACGTATTTCAATTGAAAACCGGGAATGGAAAATGAAAGTAGTAATTATCGGCTATTTTACGGAAGCTTCTAAACGGATTATCGCAAATGAATTTCCCGAAGAATGGGAAATTGATATTGTGACTCCCGAAGAATCCGGTTTAAGCCTGAAAGACGCCGATGTTGTTATCCCCGAACATATCAAAGTAGATTCCGAATTTCTTTCCAGGGCGGAAAATATAAAATTGGTGCAGACAGGCGCAGGATTTGATAACGTCGATATTGAGGCCTGTACCGAGAGAGGGGTTTGGGTTTCAAACGCCGCAGGCGTAAATGCGATTGCCGTTGCTGAACATGTCATGGCGCTTATTCTTTCGTGGTATAAGAACATTCCTTATCTGAATAATTTCATGAAAGAAAGAAAAGATGAGAAAGCCCTTTCTTATAACGGTTCCGAACTTGCGGATAAAACGATCGGCATCATCGGCGCAGGCGCAGTCGGACAGAAAGTTGCGCAATATTGCAATGCATTTGGCATGAAGGTACTTGGATATACCCGTAAAGAAATCAGCAGGGCGAACAATATCGAATTTGTTGACCTCGATACGCTCTACATGAAATCAGATATAGTAACAGTCCATGTTTCTCTCAACGACAAAACAAGACACATGATTAATAGCGACGCCTTTAAGAAGATGAAAAAAGAGGCAATCATTATTAACACCGCCCGAGGCGCCATTATTGACGAAATAGCATTAACAGCGGCGCTGAAGAATGGCGATATTGCCGGTGCAGGACTGGATGTATTTGAAAAAGAGCCGCTGGCAATTGACAGCGATCTCCGTAAGTTTGATAATGTCATACTGACGCCTCATACGGCAGGAATGCCCGACGGCCTTAAATTTCATAAGAAGCGATATGCCTTTTTCATTGAAAACATTAAGAAAGTGATTGCAGGAAAAGAACCGGA
>JAITKF010000032.1 GCA_031278545.1 Prevotellaceae bacterium | reverse complement strand
GGGCGCCACCGGCATTGGCTGGAACGGTACAGGCATTTCCGGTACCGGTACCTCGAAAACCACGACTACCAGCGCCAGCACCTATCGGGCGCGGGTGCGGGCATACCTCACCGCCGGCGGTACGACCTGCTACAGCGGCTACTCCACCTTTACCGTCGGGACGGTCTATTCCTCCTTTACCGCCGGCTCCATTACTACCGCTTCCGATACGACGATGGCGGGAACAGACCCCGGCATCACCATTACGAATGCAACCCCCGCTTCCGGCGGCGACGAAAATATAACCTACCAGTGGCGGCGTTCCGGTACCAGCCTTGACACGCTGTCCGGCAGCGCTGCGACTTATTCTATCGGTACCGCTGCGTCCAATTATACTGGAGGCGGTACTTATATCTTCAAGCGGTATGCCCATGACGGTACTTGTAATACTTCGTGGGAGGAGTCAAGTGGTCAATATACTTTAACGGTGATTGTCCTATGCCCGCCCAATTCCATCGGCGCTTGTACATGGACTTACGGTCCGCAGATTTGGAGCGGCATTTTGATCCGCGAGGTGGCTGGGTGTGAGGATAAAAGGAGATCATCATTGTCTAGCGACGACTATCCTCCCGCCCAATACTACAGCTCAGGAAATGGTTATTATTACAATTGGACGTGTGTAAATACGTATGCTACTATCTTATGCCCTTCCCCTTGGCGTGTGCCGACTCTGTCCGATTTCAATACGCTTCTTTCCTATACTAACGCTGCTACATTAAGCAGTGACTGGGGGCTTCCCGGACTTGCGCTAGTGGATATACGCTATGTAGGCACGTACGGCCGCTATTGGTCCTCTACTGGGGTGGGGGACGATCCCGTCTATGCGTACAACTTGCAGCAAACCAGAAACGTCAGTGTGGAAGTGAACGATACCCGCACGTACTTCGGGTTTCCTGTGCGTTGCGTGCGGGATGCGCCATAATTTATAAATTTTAATTTTTAGCTATAGCTGCCGCTTAGCGTAAGCGAAGTGGCCGTTTTTTGTTAGGAATTAAATATGAGGCATAACCCGGTTGTATTGGGCGCTTGAATCTGCCTGTACATAAGCGCTTTTTGGAGGAATTTTTCCAAATCTAAATAAAACCGTACCTTTACCGCTCAATTAAAAAGATGGAAATATGAAAGCATTTGTTTTTCCCGGACAGGGAGCACAGTTTGCAGGGATGGGAAAAGACCTGTACGACAATGTGCCGCAAGCAAAAGATTTATTTGAGCAAGCCAACGAGATACTCGGTTTCCGCATTACCGACGTCATGTTTTCCGGCGCTGACGCCGATTTGAAACAGACAAAAGTAACGCAGCCGGCGGTTTTCCTGCATTCGGTAATATTGGCCAAATCGTTGCCCGGCTTCACACCGCAAATGACGGCAGGGCATTCGTTAGGGGAGTTTTCGGCGTTGGTTGTCGTCGGCGCTATGAACTTTGAAGATGGCTTAAAGCTGGTTTCGGCTCGCGCCGCAGCCATGCAAAAAGCATGTGAACAACAAGCATCGACGATGGCCGCTATCCTCGGCCTCAATGATACCGTCATCGAGCAAATCTGCGCCGAGATTGAAGGCATTGTCGTGCCAGCCAACTACAACTGCCCTGGACAGTTAGTCATCTCGGGCGCCATCGAAGCAGTGAATACGGCATGCGACAGACTTAAAGCCGCCGGCGCTAAACGGACGTTGGTATTGCCAGTAGGCGGCGCGTTCCACTCGCCCTTGATGGAGCCGGCGCGACAGGAACTGGCCGAAGCCATTTATGCCACGCCCTTCAAAACGCCGCGTTGCCCCGTTTTCCAAAATGTGGACGCCAAACCATACACCGACCCCAAAATTATTAAAACCAATTTGATAGCACAACTTACCGCACCGGTACGCTGGACGCAAATTATTCAAAATATGGTCGTCGACGGTGCGACGGAATTTACGGAACTCGGCCCCGGCACGGCGCTACAAGGCATGATTAAAAAAACGGCGCCGGAAGTCGTCGTCACAAGCAAACAAACCCTTTAAGAAAACACCTCACAGTACGAATCTAAACATCTGACATCTTCATACCTGTACTTTTTAAAGTCAATATTTATAAATTTATTTGGTTGGTTGTAAAAAAAGCGTTATTTTTGCACTCCAAAATTGAAAAATGATATAATATGAAACAGCACATTCATCCTGACAACTACCGCTTGGTCGCATTCAAAGATATGTCAAACGACCATGTCATTATTACCCGTTCGACCGTATATACGCGCGAAACGATTACCGTCGACGGGATAGAGTACCCGTTATCCAAAATTGAAATTTCCAATACCTCTCATCCGTTCTACACCGGCAAGATGAAATTGGTGGATACCGCCGGACGTGTAGATAAATTCCGTAATCGTTACAAAAAATTTGAGAAAAATAAAACCGAATAAGATTATACTGAACATAGTTATGAGCCGCAGGAGAGGCTGCTTCAAAAGAAGCAGTCTCTTTTTTTACTCCTTCGCGCATGACAGATAGCCCGTCGAGAACGAAGCGGATGACGGAACGCTATTTCCTCCCCCTATTCCGTCCCTGCGCAGGGTACTCCTAACTGCTTCTCCAGCCACTCCATTTGTTCCTCCGGCGAGAGACGGCTATTATCGAGCAACAACGCGTCGGGGGCGCGGCGCAGGGGAGTAACGCTCCGGTTTTCATCCTCGTAATCGCGGCGAAGGACATTGGCCAGTACATCGTCGAACGACACTGTTGAACCATTCGATTTCATCTCCTTATAACGGCGTTCGGCGCGGACATGCGGGTCGGCGGTCATGAAAATCTTCATCTCGGCAGCGGGGAATACCACCGTGCCAATATCGCGCCCGTCCATCACAATCCCTTTATCGATGCCCATCTGCTGCTGCAGACGCACCAGATGCGCACGTACGGCGGCAATAGCGCTCACCCGGCTCACATAACTCGAAACACGGATATCGCGGATTTCATGCTCCACATTTTCACCATTCAGGCAGGTCATATTCCGTCCGTCGGCATCACGAACGAAAGTAATCGTTACCGCGGGCAGCGCCGACGTCAACCTATCTTCCTCCACATCGCCCTGCGGCGAAATGAAACCATGGCGCAAGGCATACAGGGTAACCGCGCGGTACATCGCGCCCGTATCAACATACAGATACCCCATACGGGCGGCTATGGCTTTGGCAAAACTGCTCTTTCCGGTGGACGAATGTCCGTCAATAGCTATAATAATTTTTTTCTGCATCGTTCATCTAATTTCCCTGCAAACTTACAATATTTTATTGGATATTGAATCTTGGATTGGCCACGCAGCCCTTCCTTGCGGGAATTTTTTCCTCCCGTGTGGGAATTTATACCGATACGTGCGTCGCTCAACGGTTGATTTTAAAAAATTGTAGTGGCGTACCTGTGAATGATGAGGTATGAAGGATGAGGTTCCGCAGGGACGACCCTTTATTAACCGTATGCTTTAGCTTTCGGATGTAAGGGCAGCTGAAAAAGATTTAATAGACTAATACTTCTACTTCGCCTTTTAGCGCGCGCAGGCCGTTGGAGGCTAAAGCGCCCATCTCGTCTTCGCCGGGGTAGACGGAAACGGGGGCGATGTAGTTTACTTTTTTGGTTATCGACTCAACGATTAGGGGGTTCCATGCAATACCACCGGTAAGTATAATAGCGTCGACCTTGCCTTCGAGTACGGTGTACATGGCGCCGATAAATTTGGCGATATTATATGCCATGGCTTCGTGGATGAGGGCGGCTTTCTTGTCGCCGGCAGGGATTAATTCTTGTTCTATTTTCTGAAACTGGTTGGTGCCTAAGTGTGCCACCATACCGCCTTCGCCGGTCAGTATTTTCTTTATTTGCGGAAGGGTGTATTTTCCGCTAAAGCAAAGTTCTGCTACCTGTAATGCCGGCAGTGTGCCTGAGCGTTCTGGGGAGAAGGGTCCTTCGCCGTCCACCGCATTGGAGACGTCGATGATTTTTCCTTTCCGGTGCGCGCCGACCGAAATACCGCCGCCCAGATGTGCTACAATCAGATTCAACTCTTCGTACGTACGTCCTGTTTTCTTAGCATAGCTCTTTGCAATGACCTTATGATTGAGTGCATGAAAAATGGCGGTACGTTTAAACAGCGGATGTCCTGCTATCCGCGCTACATCCTGCAATTCGTCGACCACTACCGGGTCGGCGATGTACGATTTGCATCCCGGAATCGTGCCGGCGATGTCGTCGGCAATGAGTGCGCCCAGATTGCTGGCATGCTCGCCGAAGCGACAGGTTCGCAGATCGTCCTTCATTGTTTCGTTGATGGCGTACACGCCCGACGATACCGGATGGATAATCCCGCCGCGCCCTACGATGGCGTTGAAGTCGTTGACCTCATAGCCGGCTTCGCAGAGCACATCCAGAATAGCCTTTTTACGAAAGGCAAATTGTTCGGTGATGATTTTGAAGTTCCTCAAATCGTCGGCATCGTGTTGTAAGTTCTTTTGGAAGATATTTTGTTCGTCTTCAAAGACCGCAATCTTTGTGGAGGTCGAGCCGGGGTTAATGACTAAAATTTTCATATTATTTTGTTCTTTATCTTTCGGCCATCAGAGCGGCAAATATGATAGAGTTTAATTTTGTATCGGTCGAATCGCTACGGCTCGACAGTACGCAAGGTACTTTTGCGCCGGCTACGACGGCGGCGATGCGGGCGTTGGACGAGAACTGGCCGATTGTTTTGTAAAATACATTCCCCGCTTCGATGTTCGGGAACAGCAGGCAGTCGGCGTCGCCGGCCACTTCGCTTTTTAGTTTTTTGATGGTTGCCGATTCTTCCGATATGGCGGTGTCAAGCGACATCGGCCCGTCGAGAATACAGTTTTTAATTTGCAAACGGTCGGCCATTTTCGATAGTATTGCTCCGTCGACACAGGCCTGCATAGCGGGTAACATCTGTTCAGTGCCGGCCAACACGGCTATCTTCGGTTTCTCGATGCCTAATTTCCGTCCGACGGCGGTAAGGTATCCGACGATTGCTATTTTCTGGCTCAGGTCGGGCGCAGGGATCACCGCAATGTCGCTTACAAGGAGCAGTTTGTGGTAGTTCGGATGCGCGATGATAGATACGTGCGAGAGGACAGCTTTCGGCGGTAGCAAGCCTTTTTCTTTGTTTAAGATGCCGCGCATGTATTTGTCGGTACTGCAGAGGCCTTTCATCAGCATGTCGCCTTCGCCGGCGTGAATCAGTTCGATGGAGATGCCCACCGCCTGCGCTTCGTCGGAGATGTGTACCACACGGAAAAGGGAGATGTCGATATGGTGTTCGTTACACACTTTTTCTATCAGTGTGCGGTCGCCGACCAGCGTGGTGTCTACCAGTCCTTGTGTTACAGCTTCGTTGGCCGCGCTGATGGTGTGATCGTCGATAGCCCATGCTGCAATTAATCGTTTTTTGGGTAATGATGCCACTTTGGCATAAATTTCTTCAAAGGAAGTAATCATAATTGTTGAGTTGTTGGTTTTATCTATTGTAAAATCTTGGGATTTGTTCTTCTTCGATTACGACGGGCTGGGGCTTGCTGTTGAACGTCAAATTAAATCCGAGATGGACGCCGACAGTGCGTGCGGTGGAGACGCTGATAGACGATATGTTTTCGACCGACAGGAAGAACTGGAAGGCGCCGCCGCGTAGGTTGATGGCCATGCTCGGATTAAAGATTTTGGTGAGCATAAAATTGTTGCCTAATGATACCGATAGCCATTTTCCTACCGAGCGGTTATACATTAACGTGAAGGTGGTACGTGAAAAGTTGTCCATCGCCCGTGTGCCGAAGAGGAATCCCAGTTTGTCGTCCGGCGTAAGGTTGTAGATAGCGCTCAGGTATATTTTTCCAGGAAGCGGGGTGCGGTAAGGTTTTCCGGCGCGTTCTTCAAAGTCGAACAGGTTGTTCAGCGTGTCTTTAATTTGTTCAAAGCTGCCGTTGAGGTCGGTCAGGCCGGCGAATACAAATTCATCATTTGTCAGGGTCGCTTCATGAAATTTTAAGTCCGACTTCCAGTTAATCCAGCCCCAATCGATTGCGCTCAGCCCGATGCTCAGTCCTTCGACCGGCGTTTGGTAATGAATGCCGAAATCAACGGCGAAGCCGGTATTGTCAAAAAGGCGGGGCAGTATTTTCGACGGGTCGTTTAGTGCTGTTTCTACATTCGATGTGCGGGCTATGGCATTCATGTGTAACCGCATGGAATAGTCTACCGGGTCGGTATCGAGCGTTGCGCGCATATTGTGCAAGTATATGTTGGCCGCCCCGAGCAGGAGTTTGGCCCGCGCGCCTATTTTCCACGATTCATTTATTGCCAGTGAATAGCCAAGGGCTGTTTCCAAGTATCCTAATAGGTTTGCCTCTGCGCCGAAGTTCAACTGCTCGCCGGGCGTATTGCCGAGAATAAGCAGTTTGGCCGCATCGCCGGGCAATAGGGCGCTGCCGTCTGCTACCACTGAGGTTGAAAATGTAATCATGTGGTTGGGGTGTACCTTAAAGCCGAATGAGAGGAGTTCGGCATTCCCTGCAATCAGCAGGCGCGCCGAGGAGGCTATTTTATCGACGGCCGAGGGTTTTATCCGGATGATGTTGTCGGACGTACGCAGGAAGAGGTCGTTATACGAGACGTCGGAGTTGGCGTCGAAGTGGAGCCCTCCCAGTACCGGGATTCCCATAAACCACTGCACGTCGTTCGACAGGTTGGCGGGGTTGGTATGGAGCGATTGCGGCGATTGATTTATAAAGTGCATCAATGTGCTTTCTTGCGCATAGGCGTGATGCGATAAACAAGCGCCGGCAAGTACCGGAATACTATATAGAATGGTGCTTATTCTTTTCATCTTTCTTTTTTCTTTTTATTCCTTTTATTCGTGATTCAAAAATCTTCTATGTTTATTGCGGTGCTTAGGCCTATTTTTATTTGCACATTACTTTTATCGGTTATTCGTACATAGCGTTCTCCGCTGGTGGCTATTGTGAATTGGACGATGATTCTGTTCGATTGTTTTAGGCGGTCTTCCATGCCGGCGGCTATCCGAAATACTTTGTGGTAAGTAGCGGGGGTGGTGACTTCGCTTTCGTCGTCGCCTACGGGGGAAGTGTTCCCTGCTGGAATGCGTACAGGCTCGTCGAAGAGCGGGCCTAAATCTTGCCCTGTCTCTTGGTGCAACAGGCGGCATTGGAGTTCGACGTTTATCGGGAAACTGTTCTGTAGGTGGAATAATAGTCCTGTATTTTGGAAGGTGATATCGGTGGTGTCGAAATCGGTGGTGTCGACGAGCATCAGGTTAATATCTTTCAATTTCAGCGGAACCAGTATTTTGGCGCGTGCCGACAGGTGGCTGTCGCTATGGATGGCGTTTGCCTGCCGTGTGCCGTCAGGGTTGATTTTAACCCGCATGACGGTTTCCAGTTTGTTGGGTAATACTTCCAGCACGTCGCCCGGGACAGTTAAGGTGGCCGCTGTGCGTTCGGTGGCGCCCAGGGCGGTCGGGGCTTCTATTTCTATGCTGTCGACTTGTTGCCGTTCGACTGTTGGCGATGTGTTGATATTTGTGTAGGAACGGATGGTGTCTATCACCGTGCGTAGGGGTAGTAGCAGTGAGTTGTCTATTTCGATGGCAAGGGAGGCTTCTTTCATTTCACAGATGCCGTTTATGTGTTCGAAATCGCGGATGTCTATTGAGGTGGAGGCGTATTCCGTGCGCTGGCCGAAGTAGCCGTGTGCTTCGCCGACGGAAAGGGTTGTGATATCGGCTTTCAACTCTAAGTTGATGTGGTCTATGGCGGATGGCGTTATAAAGCCGGTGGTGTTATAGGTGTATTCGACGGTTATCTGTTGGTCGTCCGGGACGGTTAGCGTGTAGTTTTGTAATGAGCTGGCGATGGGGATGTCTGTTCCTGCGTCAATCGTTGTGGTAAAGGCTACGCCGTTTTTTGTGAGGGCGGGAATGGTGATGTGCAGTGTGCCGCCGCCGGGGAATGCCCGTGTATTGGTCAATTGCAGTAAGCCGTCGGAGAAGGTGATACGGGAGGGTTCGGCGCCGGCGTCAAATGTAAGCGGGTGGTTTTCGACGCCCGATTGTGTAAAGGCCGGTATTTGGTAGCCGTTGCCGGCAGGCGTTCCCGCCGGGGCGGGGATAGTGAGGGGGTCGAATAGCAGGTGTTGGTTGGGCATGGAGAATAGTTCGTCGACGTCGGGCATGTTGATTTCGCCCAAGTCGTATACAAAATAGGCCAGTGCGTCGATGAACTGGATATTACCGCCGTCCAGTGCGTCGGTGATGGACAGGGTATCCGATAATAGGGGCAGGTGAAGGGTGGGATGAAGGTTATCGTATTGCAGGTTTTCAAATTTAAAATCGTTTTCGTCATAACAGGCTATGCACAGTAGGGTGGTCGTGTATAACAGTCCGTTTGTAAGGTGTTTGTAAAACCATTTCATAATTGTTGATAGTTTGTTTATTTATTGTTTTGTTCTTTTTTATTTACCTATTCGCCAGCGTTTGAACAGTCGGGAGTTGTCGGGGAAGATGCCGTGTTGCGCCGCCCGGACGTCGGCGATTACGTAGAATACTTGCGGGTCGAATGTCGTAATCAGTTTTTCGACTTTGGCTGCCGTATTGCGGTTGACGACCGTTTGCACAATGTGTACTTCGCCTTCTATTCCTTCGCCCTTGCTCATTGTGGCGCCAAAGCCTTCTTTGTTGAGTATGGCGACTAAGGTTTTGCCGGCTTTTTTTGTGTAGACGCGAATCAGTTGCGTGCCGATAGCCAGTCGTTCTTCGACCCAAATGCCGACGAGGCTACCTGTGGCGTAGCCGCCCGCGTAGGCGATGTAGCATAGCCAGTCGTGCGACACTGCAAGAATGCGGCTGATGACCAGTATCCATATAAATACTTCAAAGAAGCCGACTACCGGCGCGAGGTATTTTTTCCCTTTGGAGATAAAAATAATGCGCATCGTGCCTAAGGTTACATCACCTATACGGGCAAAGAAGACCAAGAAAGGCAAGTAGGGATAATTGAAAAGCGTATCGAACATAGCTGTCTGTAATGCGAGATGGTGACCGCGGAGGGATTCAAACCCCCGACTTTCAGAACCGGAATCTGATGTTCTAATTCGCTGAACTACGCGGCCAGAATTTTACCTTCTGGTAAAAGCGTTGCAAAGATACTACTTTTTTTTGAAATTAAAAATGGCGTGATACGGGATGCGTAATACGGGACGCCATCCTAATCGGTCGTCGTACAGCCGGCTCATCGGTCATCGAACAGCCGGCTGTACGGTCATCGAACAGCTGGCTGTACGGTCATCGAACAGCCGGCTGTACGGTCGTCGAATAGCCGGCAGGGATGCAAAACGAATGCCCAATGAGGCGTCCCCGCCCCCGAGGGCAGGGGCGGGAAGAAGGAGAAAAGAGCGGCCAGGGGATACGGCGGCCAGCTTCCCGTTCACGTTTCACATAATTCCTGATTAAAATGCTATCTTTGCATTCCCAAAATAAAAGAATCATGGATACAGAAAAGAAATCAATAGCGCAACGGCACCGGTATATACTGGAACGCTTGCGTAAGGAAGGCGAAATACGGGTGGCCGATGTGTGCAACGAGCTGAATGTTTCGCAAGTGACCATCCGGAAAGACATTAAACTGCTGGAGCGGAGAAAGCTGCTTTTCCGCACGCATGGCAGCGTCAGCTTGCTCGATCCCTACCTGACGCGGGATGTGAGCGTGGACGAGAAGGAATGGATTAATGTGGATGAAAAAACCCGCATCGCCCGCCATGCGGAAACGTTGATCCACGATACGGACGCAATCATTATTGCCTCGGGGACAACGGTGTTGTACCTCGCCAAACAGTTGGAAACAAGACAAGGACTGACCGTGCTCACCTCCGCCTTAAACGTGGCGATGGCGCTGTGCCGGAATCCGGCGATAGAAGTCATCCAACTGGGCGGCATTGTACGTAAAACATCCACGTCGGTCAGCGGGCCGTTTATCACGCAAATGCTCTCCCAATTCTCATGCAGCAAACTCTTCCTGGGCGTAGACGGAATCGACCTCGAATACGGCTGCACAACAAGCAACCTGATGGAGGCCAACGCTAACCAGTATATGATTGCCGCCGCCCAACGCACCATTATATTGACCGACTCGTCGAAATTCGGCAAACGCGGGTTCGGGCGTATCTGCTCGTTCGACAGCGTACACCAAATCATTACCGACAACAAAGTCAGCGAAAACGTAGTCACGGCGCTGGAAGATATGGGCATAGAAGTAACCATCGTATAAACGCCCCGAACGAAGGTCGCCCCACCCCCCAAATCCCACCCCCCCCCAATCATGGTCTCTATAAATAACATCACCGTCGAATTTACCGGCCAAACACTGTTCGACAACGTATCATTTGCCATCAACCCACGCGACCGCATCGGACTGGTAGGAAAAAACGGCGCAGGAAAATCCACCTTATTAAAAATCCTCTGCGGCCTGCAACAACCCACGTCAGGACAAGTAGCCATGCCGGACGACTACAGCATCGGCTACCTGCCGCAGCAAATGACCGTCTCCGACGGACGCAGCGTATGGGACGAAACCTTACAAGCATTTGCCCACATCTACGAATGGGAACGTAGAATCGACGCCATCACCCAAGAACTGTCCGAACGTACCGACTACGAATCGGACAACTACCACCGCCTGATCATACAACTGAACGAAGCCAACGACCGTTACCACCTCCTCGGCGGCGGCAACCGGCAAGGAGAAGCCGAACGGGCATTAATCGGACTGGGCTTTCACCGGAAGGACTTTACCCGCCCCACCTCCGCATTCAGCGGCGGCTGGCGGATGCGCATCGAACTGGCAAAAATACTCCTGCAATCACCACAACTACTGCTGCTCGACGAGCCAACAAACCACCTCGACATCGAATCCATCCAATGGCTCGAAGCCTACCTGAAAGAATATAACGGCGCGCTGGCGCTCATCTCACACGACCGCGCCTTCCTCGACGCCGTAACCAACCGAACCATCGAACTGCTACTAGGCAAAGCCTACGACTACCGGGTACATTACTCCAAATACGTAGAACTACGCCGCGAACGCCGCCAACAACAAATGGCCGCCTACAAAAACCAACAACGATTGATTGAAAAAACCGAAGACTTTATTGAACGCTTCCGCTATAAACCAACCAAATCGAACCAAGTACAATCGCGCATCAAACAACTGGAAAAAATCGAACGGGTCGAAATCGACGACGAGGATACGAAAACACTACACATTAAATTCCCCCCGGCGCCACGCTCGGGGCAGATAGTCGTCAAAACCAAAGAAGCCGGCAAACGCTACGGAAATCAGGTCATCTTCACCAACGCAAACATCACCATCGAACGCGGCGAAAAAGTAGCGCTCGTCGGACGCAACGGAGAAGGAAAAACCACCATGCTGCGAATGATCGTAGGCAACCTCCCCTTCGACTCAGGCGAAATCAAAACAGGACACCTCGTCACGACCGGCTACTACGCGCAAAACCAAGACGAAATCATGGACAACCACATCACCGTCTTCGACACGCTCGACAAAGTAGCAGTAGGCGACATCCGGCCAAAACTACGCGACATCTTAGGCGCATTCCTCTTCCGCGGCGACGACGTCGACAAAAAAGTACAAGTACTCAGTGGCGGCGAACGCTCACGCCTGGCGATGGCCAAACTCCTATTACAACCCTACAACTTCCTCGCCCTCGACGAACCGACCAACCATATGGACATGCGCTCGAAAGACGTCCTGAAAAAAGCGCTAATCAAATACAACGGAACCCTGCTCGTAGTATCGCACGACCGGGAATTCCTAGACGGGCTGGTATCGAAAGTCTATGAATTTCGCGACGGACACGTAAAAGAATACCTGGGCGGCATCAACGACTTCCTGCAACAACGGAAAGTGGAAAACATGCAAGAAATTGAACGCAAAACCACGCCCGCTCAATCCACCGCATCCGCCACGCCCCAAAAAGCCCGGCAACAACACAAGCAAAAAAAGGACACAGGACGCCAACTGCGCCAACTACAAAACGAAATAGAACGCCTCGAAAACAGCATCCACCAACACGAAAAGACAATAGCCGAAATGGACGCCAAACTCACACAGCCGGACAACCAAACCCTCACCGACGAATTCTTCCGGCAATACAACCAGAAAAAAATAGCGATAGAACGGGAAATGTACGAATGGGAAATCCTGCATGAACAATACGAAGCGCAGAAAGACACCGGAAACGCCGGATAAAAGATACCGGGTTGAAAGATTGTCCCCCCTCAGACGTCCTGCACTCCCCTTTTTTTTGTACCTTTGCCCGCGAAAATAAATTATTACACTTTACACACACACCATTATGCGAAAGAAAATAGTAGCTGGAAACTGGAAAATGAACACCACTTACCAAGAAGGCGAAACACTGGCCGGCGCCATTGCCGGCAGAAAAAACGAAATCCCCGACGATGTGCAGCTCATTGTAGCGCCGCCGTTTACCCATCTCTATTGCCTCACCGAACCGTTGGAAACGGCAGGAATTAAAGTAGCAGCACAAAACTGCGCCGCTGAGGAAAAAGGCGCGTACACCGGTGAAATATCGGCGCAGATACTGGCATCGGTCGATGTCGAATACTGCATCATCGGCCATTCCGAACGCCGCGAATATTACGGGGAAACGAACCCCATACTGCAAAAAAAAGTACGGCGCGCCCTCGACGCCGGCCTGCGCCCGATCTTCTGCATCGGCGAAGTATTAGCCGAACGCGAAGCCGGACGCCACTTCGACGTCGTGCGCACACAACTCGAAGACGTCATCCTCCCGCTGTCGCCCATTGATTTTGAAAAAATCATCATAGCCTACGAACCCGTTTGGGCTATAGGCACCGGCAAAACCGCCACCGCCGAACAAGCACAGGAAATCCACGCCTGCATCCGTAAAATACTAACCGAAAAGTTTGGCAAAGCGGCCAACGACACCGCCATCCTCTATGGCGGCAGTTGCAAACCCTCCAATGCCGGCGAACTCTTTGCCCAACCCGACGTAGACGGTGGGCTGATTGGCGGCGCATCGTTAATTGCCGACGATTTCATCGCCATCGCCAAAGCATTCTGATCCTCCTCCCCCATGGATTATATCGAGCTTCAAGTGCAGTTGCAGCCCTGCGCAGAAGCCACACGCGATTTGCTAATTACCGAACTGGGCGGACATTCCTACGATGCGTTTACCGAAACAGACGCCGGTTTTAATGCCTACATTCCCTCCCTTCACTACGACGAACGCACACTCAGGGTTGTTTTTTACCAGTTTCGCGAACAGGCGGAAATCACCTACCGTACAGAATTTATTCCCGACCGAAACTGGAATGCCCTATGGGAATCCGGTTTTGAGCCGGTAGTCGTTGCGCAGCGCTGCACGATTCGCGCGCCTTTCCATAAAGGACTGCCCAAAACCGACTACGAGATTCTCATTGAACCGAACGGGGCTTTTGGCACAGGCCATCACCACACGACACACCTGATGGTGGAAGCCCTGCTGGAAGCGCCGGTCAAACAGGCGCAGGTATTAGATATAGGGTGTGGCACGGGCGTATTGGCGATATTGGCGGCGAAGCTTGGAGCGAAAAAGTTTGTCGACGCTATCGATACGGACGTATGGGCGAAAAACAGTACGCTCAACAATGCCCGACGCAACCGCGTAGCGCAAAAAATACGGGTAATGCTTGGCGACGCCGCGTTCATCCAGCGAGAAAAGTACCACCTGATCTTTGCCAACATCAACCGAAACGTGCTGCTCGACGATATGAACGCTTATGCGATGGGCTTAAAACCGCACGGGCAACTATTCGTCAGCGGCTTCTACGATGCCGATGCCGACCTCATTACCGCCGAAGCTGCCGCCTGCGGATTAAACGAACTTGACCGCCATTCACGGCAGTCGTGGACTCTACTGGCATTCGGCAAAAAGCCGCAAAGCGAATCACTCTGCGGCTCTATTATATAAAAAATAAACCCCGGAAATCCGGCAATTCCCCTTACCATGCAAACAATGGCCAACCTCCCATCATAGTGTTGACATCCTTGCGAACGCCGGCGATAATCTTTTCATCGTCTACATTGGAAAGGACCTTGTCGATTAAATTTACAATCGGTTTCATATCTCGTTCTTTGAGGCCGCGAGTAGTAACGGCCGGCGTACCTATGCGAATACCCGATGTCTGGAACGGCGAGCGTGTATCGAATGGCACCATGTTCTTATTTACTGTAATATCGGCCTGCACTAACGCATTCTCAGCTTGCTTGCCGGTAAGGTTGGGGAATTTGCTACGCAGGTCAATTAGCATAAGATGGTTATCCGTACCGCCGGAAAACAGTTTATACCCCTCCTCGATAAATGCGTTGGCCATATCCGCTGCATTTTTCTTTACCTGCATTTGATAGTTCTTGTATTCGGGTTGCAGCGCTTCGTAGAAGGCGACTGCTTTGGCGGCAATCACATGTTGCAGCGGGCCGCCCTGAATACCGGGAAATACGCTGGAATTAATCATGGCCGACATCATCTTAAGGTCGCCCTTCGGCGTTTTAACGCCCCACGGGTTTTCAAAATCGTTTCCGATAAGTATCACGCCGCCGCGGGGGCCGCGCAGGGTCTTATGCGTAGTAGACGTAACAATATGGGCGTATTTCACAGGATTATCGAGTAATCCGGCGGCAATCAGCCCTGCCGGATGCGCCATGTCGACCATAAAAATAGCGCCTATCCGGTCGGCGGTAGCGCGCATGCGCGCGTAATCCCATTCGCGGGAATAGGCAGAAGCGCCGCCCACGATGAGTTTCGGACGGTACTCTAACGCGCGGCGTTCCATTTGTTCGTAATCAATCATCCCGGTATCTTCCCTGACGCCGTAAGAAACGGCCTTATACAGGATACCCGACACGTTGACCGGCGAGCCGTGCGAAAGATGGCCGCCATGCGACAAGTCAAGCCCCATAAACGTATCTCCCGGCTTGAGGCAGGCCATAAACACCGCCATATTCGCCTGTGCGCCGGAATGCGGCTGCACATTGGCATACTCCGCGTCATACAACCGGCACAGGCGTTCGGAGGCCAGACGTTCGCTTTGATCGACCACTTCGCACCCTCCGTAATAGCGGGCGCCCGGGTATCCTTCGGCGTATTTGTTCGTCAGCACCGACCCCATAGCTTCCAGCACTTGCGGACTGACGAAGTTCTCGGATGCAATCAGTTCAATACCCTGCAACTGGCGGTGCTCTTCCTTTTTAATCAGTTCAAATAATTGGATATCGCGTTTCATTTTGTGTATTTAAGTGAGGAGACATAGCGGTCTATTTGACCCGTTCGACATATTCGCGGCTGCGCGTGTCGATTTTAATGCGGTCGCCCTGGCGAACAAACAGCGGCGCCATTATTTCGGCGCCGGTTTCGACCGTAATGTATTTTTGAGCGTTGGTCGACGTGGTGTCGCCTTTGACGGCCGGTTCGGAATACGTTACTTCCAACTCGACGAAAGGCGGCAGTTCGCACGAAAGCACCCGCTCGTCGTCGGCGTGGAACATCATTTCCACGTACTGTCCTTCCTTCATCAGGTCGGCGTTATCGAGCATATCGTCGGGCAGGTCGACCTGTTCAAAGGTTTCGTTGTGCATGAAATGAAAACCGCTTTCGTCCTTATACAGGAACTGGTAGGGGCGGCGTTCGATACGCACAAGTTCGACCCGTTCGCCGGCGTTAAATGTCTTTTCCAGAATGCGTCCGTTTTCGAGATTCCGCATTTTTACTTTCACAAAAGCGCCGCCTTTGCCCGGTTTCACATGCTGAAACCATACGATTGAACACGGTTTGCCGTTGTATTCGATACATAACCCGTTTTTAAAATCTGCTGTTGTTGCCATAGTGTTATTTATTTAAATAGTGTTATTCATTTATATTTGTTTGCAAAGATAAAAATTTTTATTGATTGAAAAACAAATTGATTGTACGGGACGCATTTCTATTTATTTTATTACAGCGCGCCGGAAATTCGTTAGCCGGATTCTGCCTTCTACCCGATAAAATGGAAATGCGGGCCGAACCGTTCAAACGCCGCCCTGTCCAATGTTTCCTGATGGTCGGGGTGGGCAATGCCGATAATGAGCTTCGCGCGTTCCTGAAGCGTTTTTCCATAGAGATTGACCGCGCCGTACTCGGTTACAAACCAGTGGATGTGATTGCGGGTGGTTACCACGCCTGTGCCGGGGCTTAGCGTCGGCACAATTTTACTGATGCCCTTGTTCGTTACCGACGGCATTGCAATAATCGCTTTGCCGCCTTTAGATAGCGATGAGCCGTAAATGAAATCAATCTGCCCGCCGACGCCGGAATAGAACACCGTCCCCAACGAGTCGGCGCCTACCTGTCCGGTAATGTCCACCTGTAACGCCGAATTGATAGCCGTTACTTTCGGATTCTTGGCAATAATCGAAGGCGTGTTGGTATACCCGACGTCCATCATCGCCACCATCGGGTTGTCGTCAATAAAATGATAGCAGGTTTGTGAGCCCATCAGGAATGTCGACACCATTTTACCTTTGTCGATTGCTTTGTTAGCGCCGTTAATCACGCCTCTCTCGACCAGCGGCAACACGCCGTCGGCAAACATCTCGGTATGGATACCCAAATTCTTATGATTG
This sequence comes from Prevotellaceae bacterium, assembly GCA_031278545.1. Lineage (GTDB taxonomy): Bacteria > Bacteroidota > Bacteroidia > Bacteroidales > UBA932 > JAIRKX01. The sequence continues at coordinate 2,466 of JAITKF010000032.1, read as the reverse complement.
CCCAACTGCGCTAACACGGCATTGGGAATAGCCCCGATACCCATTTGCAACGTTGCGCCGTCCTCAATCAACGCCGCACAGTTTTTGCCGATAGCCGTTTCGAGGGCGTTCGGCTCGGAAAAATGCGCCGGTTCGAGCGGGGCATTGTCTTCGACGAAAAGGTCGATTAAATTCATCGGAATCATAGCATCGCCCCATGCGCGCGGCGCCTGCGAATTGACTACAGCCACGACCTTCCCGCCCGACTGATGAGCCGTCTCAATGGCGGCCAGCGTCGCATCGACCGACGTGCCAAGCGAGACAAAACCATGCTTATCGGGCGACGACACCTGTATCATCGCTACATGGCAAGGCAGTACGCCGCTACGGTACAGCTTTTGCGTTTCGCTCAGGAACACGGGAATATAGTCGGCATAACCGGCCTGCACATTTTTTCGTGTATTGGCCCCCACAAAAAAAGCATCGTGCTGGAAGACGCCTTCGTACCGCGCCTCCGTATACGGGGCTGGCCCTTCGGTATGCAAGTGATGAATGTGGACATTGTGTAATTCGCCATTATCGCCCCGTTCGCACAAAGCTTTGATAAGCGCCTGCGGAGCGCAGGCCACACTGCTTAAATGGACATGATCGTTTGATTTTACTACGGACACCGCTTCTTGAGGCGTTACAAATCGAGTTGAAAAATGCATATTCTTTTTAATTTTGGGGTGCAAATGTACGATATTTTTTTGAATCTTACACCTGCTTCTTAAATCCGCCGCTAATCCGCGCCAAGCAAAAACAATCGAAAACTAAAAAACATTTATTAACTTTGCCCAAATCAACAACTCTACAATAATGAAAATTCTAATTATTGACGATGAACGCAACATCCGGAACACGTTAAAGGATATCTTAGAATATGAAAAATATACGGTATCATTAGCCGAGAATGGAACAGAAGCCTTGCAGATAGCCGAACAGACGGCGTTCGATATGGCATTCTGCGATATTAAGATGGACGGTATCGACGGCATCGAAACGATAGAAAAACTGTTGACCATTCAGCCCGACCTGCCGGTCGTGATGATTTCGGGACACGGCAGCATTGACACAGCGGTAGAGTGCATCAAAAAAGGCGCTTACGATTTTATCGAAAAACCGTTAGACCTGAACCGCATACTGATTTGCGTCCGCAATGCCGGCGAGCGTACCCATCTGGTAAAAGAGACCCGCACGCTGAAACGCCGGATAAGCAAAACGCCGGAAATGATCGGAACATCGGCGGCAATGACCCACATTAAGGCAATGATCGATCGGGTAGCGCCGACCGACGCGCGGGTCCTGATTACGGGACATAACGGGACAGGCAAGGAGCTCGTTGCCCGATGGCTGCACGAGAAAAGCCGTCGCGCTGCCGGGCCGTTCGTCGAAGTCAACTGCGCCGCCATTCCCGGCGAGCTGATAGAAAGCGAACTGTTTGGTCATGAGAAAGGCTCCTTTACGTCGGCCATCAGGCAACACAAAGGCAAATTTGAACAAGCGCACGGAGGCACGCTATTCCTCGACGAAATCGGCGACATGAGCCCCGCCGCACAGGCAAAAGTATTGCGTGTATTGCAAGAAAACAAAATCACACGCATCGGCAGCGACAACGACATTACGGTTGACGTGCGCGTCATAGCCGCGACGAACAAAAACCTGAAAGACGAGATGGAAAAAGACGCATTCCGCGAAGACCTGTATCATCGCCTGAGCGTAATCATCATACACGTACCTGCATTAGACGAACGCAAGGATGACATCCCGCTGCTGGCCGACTTTTTCATCACCCAAATATGCGCCGACTACGGGCGCGCCAAACCTGCGATAACCCCCGCCGCCATCGCCCAACTGCAACAACAGCGCTGGAGCGGTAACATCCGCGAATTTCGTAATATCATCGAACGCCTGATTATCCTTTGCGATAAAACCATTACAGAACAGGACGTAAAACGGAATGTATAATATGGCGAGCGTAAGCGGACTTCCTGCCCGTCGAGCCGCTCCCAAAAAAGAAAAAGTTCAAAAAAATTGCGCCATTAAAAAAATACCTTTACAAAAGAGGCATACACGCAGACAGCCTTCTGTGTAAATTAAGAAAAAACGCAACTCCCCAGCCGGCATCCACCCCCGCCCTTCGTCCGGCCCCGCTGGCGGAGGTGTCCGTAGGACGGGATGGACGTGTGCGGGTCTGTGTCCATATGCTTTAGCTTACGGTTGTAGGGGCGTTAATCCTTTGGAGCAAAGATTCCCTTAGCTATCTACGTAAAATTTAAATGCGTTGCCCCTGATAGATACCCCACGTTTGAAGCTCCGAGCTCATAATTGGAAGCTCCGAGCTCATAATTTGTAGCTCCGAGCTCATAATTTGAAGCTCCGAGCTCATAATTTGAAGCTCCGAGCATATAATTGGAAGCTCCGAGCCTATAATTATAGGCTTTTAGC
>JAITKF010000026.1 GCA_031278545.1 Prevotellaceae bacterium | reverse complement strand
AGCGCGCGCACGGCGGTTGCGGTAACCATCTATACCACTCCCTCCGTACCGGCTGCTCCCACGCAGGACGGGCCGAAGTGCGCCGGATCGAGCATCACCTTCTCGGCCTCCGTGCCTTTGGGCGCCACCGGCATTGACTGGAACGGCAGCGTATCCGGACAGGGAACGTCTAAAACCACGACTAACACCGCCGGCACCTATCAGGCGCGGGTGCGGGCATACCTCACCGTCGGCGGTACGACCTGCTACAGCGACTACTCCACCTTTACCGCCGGGACGGTCTATTCCACCTTTACCGCCGGCTCCATTACCACTGCTTCCGGCTCTGTGGGTGAGGGAACCAACCCCGGCATCACCATTACGAATGCAACCCACGCTTCCGGCGGCGACGGCAATATAACCTACCAGTGGCGGCGATCGGGTTCCAGCAACGCCACCCTCACCGGCGATGCTGAAACTTACGATATCGGTAACGATACTTCAAATTATGAAACTGCCGGTACTTATTACTTCACGCGGTATGCCAAAGACGAAACCTGTAATACGGAGTGGAAGGAGTCGACCGGTACTTATACCTTAACGGTGAGAGCAGGCGTCGACCAGCCGCAAGGCAGTTGTACCTTTACCCCGCCGGAGGTAGTGGGGACGTTTCAAACTTTTAACAAAGATTACAGCGACGGTACGTATGTGACCTTAACTGATAGCAGGGACAACAAGAATTATACGGTAGTAAAGATAGGCGTTCGCTGGGTGATGGCGCAGAATTTGAATTACCAGGATAGTTTGACATGGCAAACAAACAGTGCAGACCCATCTACCGTTATCGGTCAAGATTTGAATTTAATCGGTAGTTTTTGGTGTCCGGGCGGGTATAGTTCGACTACGACCATTTCTACTTTGGCAAGTTGTGATGTTTGGGGCGCGTTGTATTCGTGGGAAACGGCAATGATGGTGGACGGTAAATGGACAAGTAGTGGTCATACCAGTAGCTCATGGTCGGAGCCTAGTTATGGTACGAGTTGGTCATCCGGTAATGCGCTAAATCACGGTCGGTCAGATGCAGGTGGAGTAACGGATGGTCGCGGTATCTGCCCGGAGAACTGGCATGTGCCGACGGACAAAGAATGGGGCGATATTCTCAATGAAATGGAAACCGGTACTAAAAATCATAATACTTTAACTGGTTGGATGGGTCGAACAGCCGGTTCGCGTGCGAAGTCAACGTGTACAGCACCGGACGGAGTAACCTCAGGAGACACGTATGTAAGCGATACGCAAGCGAACTGGTATTATAATGCCAGTGCACTTGGTACGGATAATTATGGTTTCCGCGTCCTCCCGGCTAGCTACCGCAGCGGCGATGGTTCGTGCTTCACCAGTCGGGGCGTCAACGCCTATTTTTGGAGCTCCTCCGCCTTCAATTCCGCGAACGCATGGAGCCGGAGCTTCTATTACGGCAATGCCACCGTCGGCCGCTACAACTACAATCGCTCCAGCGGCTTCTCCGTACGCTGTGTCAGGGATGAGTAGTAAGAGTTAAGAACTAAGATGTATGCCCAAATAAATGATTCTTTCCAATGGTATTGGGAACCTCGCCACAGGGGTGCGGCAGCCTTTCCAATGGGGGATATACCGCGCGGCTCATTGTACCGTCAGCCGCGCTGTTCCTTTGATATCGTTCGACGATGCGCCGACGAGTAATTCAAATTCGCCGGAAAACGCCCGGAAGAGAGTTTTCATCTCACGAAAAATGAAATCCGTTACGTACGTGATATTTTTGAAAAAACAAGAAAAATAACCCCCCATTCGATTTATTAATATTAAAAAATCACCGTCATGAAAAAAAATATACCAATCATGGCACATACACGGCCGGTATGGCTACCGGTCGTGTAGCGTTTTTTGAGGGGGATTTTTTGATGTAAGATGTATGAAGTATAAGATATGCCTGTGGCGGCGGCTTGCGTAGCCCCCTGTGCGTTCTGTGTCACGGTTTATTGTTACACGGAAGGACGTAGGGGGCACAGGACGCCACCGCAGGGTTATGCTTTATTTTAGCGACCCGCCGATGATGTCCAATATTTCATTGGTGATGGCTTGCTGTCGCGATTTGTTGTATTCGATGGTGAGTTCGCTGGTGAGTTCGTCGGCGTTGTCTGTGGCGATTTGCATGGCGACGACTCGCGCGGCGTGTTCCGATGCGTTGGAGTCAAGGAGTATGGTGTAGAGTTTTAGTTTCAGTACTTTTGGTAGCAGTTCGGCGAGGACGTCGGAGGCCGACGGTTCGAAGAGGTAGTCGGCGATGGCGTTGTATCCGGTGGCGGGGGAGGTGTCGGCGAAGGCGAGGGGCAGGAAGTTTTCGTGTGTCAGCGTTTGCGCGCCGGCGCTTTTGAAATGGTGGTAGATAACTTCGACGCGGTCAATGGCTTTGGTGTGGAATTGTGTAATCAGTTCGGAGGCGAAGGCGGCCATTGTGTCATAGTCGGGTTTGGCGGCGAGTCCTTCAAAGTTGCGGGTAACGGTATAGCCTGATTTGGTGGCGGCTTCGTATGCTTTTTTGCCGATGGTGTATATGTATATGTGTGTTGGGGGCAGGTTGTCGTAGGCTTTTAGGGTTTTTCGCATTTCTTTGATGATATTGGCGTTGAATGCTCCTGCGAGCGAGCCGTCGGAGGAGAAGGCGATGATGGCTACCCGTTCCGGTGTGCGTTGTGCGGTTAGCGGCATGTCAAATTCGTTGTCGCCTGTCAGTACGCTGCCGAGGATGTGATGTAAGGCCTTGGCGTAGGGAAGCATTCCTGCGATGTTCTTTTGTGCCCGGTTTAGTTTTGCTGCCGATACCATTTTCATGGCAGCTGTGATTTTCCGCGTGGTTTTTACCGAGGCGATACGTGCTTTTATTTCTTTATGCGAGGCCATGGTTTAGTATTTTTACTACTTCGTCTGCCGCTTGTTCGATGGCGGTGGTGACGGTCTCGTCTAATTGTCCGTTTTTTAGTGGTTCGAGGATATCGTGCCGGTGTTTGGCTTCGAGGATGTGTGTGAATAGTTTTTCAAATTCGTATACCTGTTCTGCTTTGATGTCGCGTAGTAGTCCGTGGGTACCACAATATAGTACGGCTATTTGTTTTTCGACCGGAATGGGTAGGTACTGTGGTTGGACGAGGAGTTGTGTATTTTTTTGTCCTTTGTCTAACGTGAATGCGGTTATCGGGTCGATGTCGCTGCCGAATTTGGTAAATGCTTCGAGTTCGCGGTATTGTGCTTGGTCGATTTTGAGTGTGCCGGCTACCTTTTTCATGGCTTTGATTTGGGCGTTTCCGCCTACGCGTGATACGGAGATGCCTACGTTGATGGCCGGCCGGATGCCTTGATTGAACAGGTCGTTTTCGAGAAAGATTTGACCGTCGGTGATTGAGATTACGTTGGTCGGGATGTAGGCGGATACGTCGCCGGCCTGTGTTTCGATGATTGGCAATGCTGTCAGCGAGCCGCCGCCTTTGACGCGCCCGTGCAGGCTTTCGGGCAGGTCGTTCATTTGTTGGGCGACTTCTTGTTGGTTGTTGATTTTTGCCGCCCGTTCGAGTAGGCGTGAGTGGAGGTAGAAGATGTCGCCCGGATAGGCTTCGCGTCCCGACGGACGGCGTAGGATGAGTGATACTTCGCGGTAGGCTACGGCTTGTTTCGACAGGTCGTCGTAAATTACGAGGGCATGACGGCCGGTATCGCGGAAGTATTCGCCGATGGCGGCTCCGGCGAAAGGTGCGAAGTATTGCATGGCGGCAGGGTCGGCGGCTGTGGCGGCAACAATGATTGTGTAGTCCATTGCGCCTTTTTCGAGTAGTGTGTTGACTATCGACGCTACGGTTGAACCTTTTTGTCCTACGGCTACGTAGATGCAGTATACGGGATCTCCTTTTAGGAAGCCTTCGCGTTGGTTGATGATTGTGTCGAGGGCGATGGCTGTTTTACCGGTTTGGCGGTCGCCGATGATCAGTTCGCGTTGTCCGCGTCCGATAGGTATCATGGCGTCTACTGCTTTGAGGCCTGTTTGCAAGGGTTGGTTGACCGGTTGCCGGTAGATGACGCCCGGCGCTTTGCGTTCTAGTGGCATTTGGAAGGTTTCGCCGGTTATGGGGCCTTTGCCGTCAAGTGTTTCGCCGAGCGGGTCGATCACTCGTCCGAGCATGCCTTCGCCGACATTGATGGAGGCAATTTTTCCTGTGCGGCGTACCGAGAATCCTTCTTTGATACGGTCGGTGTTGCCTAACAGTACGGCGCCTACATTATCTTCTTCGAGGTTCATGACGACGCCTATCATGCCGTCCTGAAATTCGAGCAGTTCGTTGGCTTCGGCGTTGGCCAGCCCGTAGATGCGTGCGACGCCGTCGCTTACCTGTAACACCACGCCTACTTCGTCAAATTCGAGTTTGGTATTGATGTTCTCCAATTGCAGTTTCAGTATTTTGGAAACTTCACTAACTTTTATATCAGACATACGGTTGAATTGATTTATGGGTTTGTCCTACACAATCATTTTATTTTTTCGAATAAACTGCCGCCGGATTTTCTCCAGTTGTCCTGCTACGGATGCGTCGAGCCGCCAGTCGTCGATTTGGAGGATGAAGCCGCCTTTGATGTTTTTGTCGATGCGGTTTTCCAGTTCGACGGCGCGGTATGTTTTCGCAATCAGGTTTTGCAGGATGCGGTCGGTAATGGCCGCCGGCAGGGGGTCGACGGATATAAGTACGACTTTGCCGATGCGGTGTATTTTCCGATAAAGCGAAATGTAGTTCAACGCAATGTTCGTTAGTAACGATTCGCGCTTATTGTCGAGCACGAGTTGCGCAAAGCGGTGAAAACTTTCTCCGGTTTCGTCGCCGACGGCGCTGCGTAGGAGTTGCAGTTTATCAGACGGTGCGACCATCGGATTTACCAGCGTTGTTTTCAGGTGCGGCATAGTCGTCAGCATTTCCGACAGGGATTTCATCTGCCGGTAGAGCCGTTCGTCTTCGCCGTTTGCCGTGGCGTAGTCAATCAGCGCTTGTGCGTATCGTTTTGCGATGTGTCCGTCGTTCATGGTTGGCCATTATTTGGGCAGTTGTTCCGCTTCGTCGAGCATTTGGAGGATGAAGGCTTCTTCCTTCGCTTTGTCATCGAGTTGGCGGTGGAGAATCTTCTCGGCCATGTCCATCGAGAGGAGGGCCACCTGCGCGTTGATTTCGTGCAGGGCTTTTTCGCGGAGGAAGACCATCTGTTGACGTGCGGCGTCAAGTTGCTTCTCGGTTTCTTCCATCGCTTTTTCGCGGGCATTGCGGATTAGTTTTTCGCCATCGGCTACGGCCTTTTTCAGGATTTCGTCCTGCCGTTGGCGCGTGTCTTCGAGGAGCGCTTTTGTTTGTTGGTTGGTCTCCTCCGCTTCACGGAGCGAGCGGCTGATGTAGTCCTGCCGTTCGCTTACCATGCGTGTAATGACGGGGAATCCGAATTTGGCGAGGAGGCCGAAGACGAAGAGGAAGCTTATCAGCATCCAGAACAGCAACCCGAAATCGGGGGTGAGCAGTGATGGCATAACCGGTGATTATTGCGAAATAACCAAGAAACAAACGACGATGGAAAAAAGGGCAACCCCTTCGACTAATGCGGCGGCGATGATCATTGACATCCGCACGTCGCCTTTCACTTCGGGCTGGCGTGCGATGGCTTCCATGGCCGACGCGCCGATTTTACCGATGCCGATGCCTGCGCCGATAACAGCCAATCCCGCGCCGATGGGCGCTAATGCCGGCGCTAATCCGGTCAGTCCTGTTTGTAATAATGTGCTAAGAAATGTTAACATAAATGGTGTTTTTTAAAATTGATTTATACTTTTTCCGTGTGTATCTTTTTTGTTTTTACCGCATGGTGCGCCGGTCGCGACAGGCCGATGAATACCGCCGACAACAGGGTGAATACGTAGGCCTGAATGTAGGCGACTAACAGTTCGATGACGCTCATAAATATCGTCATCAATACCGAGAAGGCCGTCATGCCAACATTGATGCCCACGCCCATTTTGACGGTGATGAAGATGACGCAGGTGAGCGCCAACATAACCGTGTGTCCTGCAAAGATGTTTGCCAGCAGACGGATCATCAGGGCAAACGGTTTGGAGATGACGCCGAAGAGTTCTATCACCGGCATCAACGGTATGGGCGCCTTGAGCCACGTCGGTACATCAGGCCAGAATATCTCCTTCCAGTATTCGCGGTTGCCGAATACGTTGACGGCAATCAGCGTACACGCGGCCAGCACGAGGGTAACGGCAATATTGCCGGTGGTGTTGGCGCCGCCGGGGAATACGGGAATCAGCCCCATGACATTGTTGATAAAAATAAAGAAGAAGGCCGTTAGCAGGTAGGACGAATAGCGTTTGTAGTCGTCGCCGATGCTTTTTCGGATGACTTCTTCCTCGATGTCCATGACCAGCATCTCGACGATGCAAGCGAGTTTGTTAGGCGCGGCGTTTTTCGGTCGACGGCGGCAGGCGCGCGCGGCGGTCAGGAAGAGCGCCAGCATGATGGCCGAGTTAATCAGTATAGATAAGGCGTTGCGGGTTATCGAGATGTCCCACGGACGGTATTCCGTACCGTCGGCGCGGCGACCGACGATTTTGCCTTTGTATGCGCCCTCGTCTGCCAGCCGGAAGCCCCTATAGGTTTCGCCGTGCGCGAGCCGTTTCGACGAGAACGCCATCCATCCCGCGTCCGCCGAACGGACAATCACCGGCAGGTATAACGAAATATGCCGGCCATTGATGGTTGTGATATGCCACCAATAGCTATCGGCGGTATGTTCACTGATGATATCGCCGATGGCCGGCGTCTTGTCCGTCGCCGGGTGATGTCCGTCGTCCGTCGCCGCATATAAGGACGCCGGTAGCAGGGCAAGCGCCAGCCAAACGAAAATTCGTATCCGAGCGCCAGCCTGCATTATTTTTTCTCCTTCGTTTCCGCCGCTTTGTAACGGCTTTCGATGCCGCGTAGCGCAGATGTTTCTAATCCCATGAAGACGACGTAGAACAGGGCAAAGAGTATGAGGAATACCCGAAATTCTAACCCGCCAAGGCCCTGACAACAGAAAACGAGCACGACGCCCACAATCATTTTACTCATTTTCCACATTAAGAAAAAGTTGAAGACCAATGGCAGGGTTGTAGCGCCGCTACACAGCCGCCGTTCCCATCGTCGGGTCAGTCCCGTGAAGATAAGCAGGAATACGAGAAATACCGCCGGAATAATATGCGCCGTCGGAAAATTATAGTCCGGCCACTGCCACCGGAGTAGCGCGGCCATCGTCGCCCACATCGCTGCCAGGATGATTGCCATCAGGAGCGGGGAACGATATTTTGATGTGGTCTTTTTCATATTACTTGCTGTACGGGTTGTTTTAATTTGAGGAGGCAAAGATAAAGAAAAAATTAGGAATCGCCAATATTACAGCTACCCCAAACCACATAACCCCTCGGCACATTGAGGGGGGACGCGATGTCGTACTTCACCTCTCAAAAAAAAATCCCTCTTTTTACACTCTTTTTTGGCTGATTTTAAAAAAAGTCATACCTTTGCCGCCGGTACCGTTTTTTTTGATTAAATTTCTTGTTTAATCAAAACCCCTTTCTCCCTTCTCTTTTTTCTTTATCTCTAAGTACTTCTATTCTCTTTTTGCCTTTGGCTCTCATTTTTCTTATTTTGTTATTCTCTATTTTCAATGGCCTGATAATCGCAGGCTTTTTTTTTCTCTATGCACTAAACAGGACGTCGATTCATCCCCTAAT
>JAITKF010000116.1 GCA_031278545.1 Prevotellaceae bacterium | reverse complement strand
TCTCCGGTCAGTTCCGCAATCCTGAAGGAAAAGGGGCTGAACGATTTACAAGGATTCGTTTGGTTATTGATACGACTCTCAAAAATGAGCAAAATGTTTTCTTTGCTTTGAAATGTCTGGACAATATTCAAGTTAAGAATAGTACCTGAATAGTTAATTTAGTCAATGCCTGCTTTTTGCTGCGACAGGTCGGAAGGATATTCCTGTCGAGAAGAAAATGTAAAAGCTCCTTATTAAACATGTGTATTGATGATTCTTTTACTAAAATTTTTATGTAACTGATGCAAAATTACATGAAAGACTTGGGTTTTCCAAGCATATGAAAAGAAAAAAGTTTCTTACGGAGGAAAGTTTTTTCTTCAAGTTCATTTGTTATTTTAGAGTATTTTTTGTACCTACTGTTGCCGTTATCTATTATTTTTGTACCTTTGATGCATCTTACATTAATATATAGTATTCGACAATATGCAATCAATCTCTTTTAATCGCTTACTCAGTATTATGGATGAATTACGCGAAAAATGCCCGTGGGATCGCGAGCAGACGTTCGACAGCCTTCGTCCGCAAACCATTGAAGAAACCTACGAGTTGAGCGACGCTATCCTGCGACAAGATTACAACGATATTTGTAAAGAACTTGGCGACGTGTTGTTGCATATTGTGTTTTATGCCAAAATGGGCGAGGAAGAACAGCATTTTACTATCGACGATGTGATTAATAAATTGTGCGAAAAGTTGATTTTCCGTCATCCGCACGTATTTAGCGAGACCGAAGTAACCAGTGCGGCAGACGTTATTCAGAACTGGGAGCAGTTGAAATTGAAAGAGAAGGACGGCAACAAAACCGTCCTTTCGGGCGTGCCGGCGAGTATGCCTTCATTGGTTAAGGCCTACCGGATACAGGACAAAGCACGTGCCGTGGGGTTCGATTGGGATGTGCGCGAACAGGTGTGGGATAAGATAGAGGAAGAATTGAACGAGTTGAAAGTAGAGTTGTCCGGTGGCACGGCCGATAACATCGAAGCCGAATTCGGCGATTTGATTTTTTCTATTGTCAATGCCGCCCGCCTTTACAACGTCAATCCCGATACGGCATTGGAACATACGAACCATAAATTTATCACGCGGTTTAATTACCTCGAACAGCAAACCATCCGGCAAGGACGCTCGCTCCGAACCATGACGCTGGATGAAATGAATAAAATCTGGGAAGAAGCGAAAAAAATGGAAGATTGAAATCTAAAAATAGCCTGCCGTGGCGCCTTTCAACTCTCAACTCTCGCCAGCGTTTCCTCTATCAACCACGTATAGGCGTCGCGCAGGGCAATGCCGGCGGCACGCAGTTGCTGCGGCACAATACTGGCCTGTGACAGGCCGGGAATCGTATTTATTTCAAGAAAGTAAATCGCCTCGTCCCGCACGATGTAGTCGATGCGCACAATGCCGCGACAATTCAAATAATCATAAATGGACGACGACTGTTCGGTGAGGCGTTGCGCCATTGCTGGCGTAATATCTGCCGGCGTAATTTCGGAACTCTGACCTTTGTATTTCGCTTCGTAGTCAAAAAATTCATTGTACGAAATGATTTCCGTTACCGGCAACACTATCGTTCGGTCTGCCGTTTTAAAAACGCCCTGCTGCAATTCGCGCCCTTCGATAAAGGCTTCGGCGATCACTGTGTCGCTTTCGGCGAAAGCCGCGACAAAAGCAGCGGGCAGATCTTTTTCGCACTTGACTTTCGTTACCCCGCAACTGCTGCCGCTGGCATTCGGCTTAACAAACAACGGCAGCCCTAATCGTTGCGTTAACGCGCAGTAATCAACCGGTCGGTTTTTCGTAACATATACCTCATCGGCAAGCTGCACGCCGGCATCGCGCAAAAAGCACTTCGTAGCATATTTATTAAACGTTAGCGTAGACACAAAGGCATCGCATGACGTATAAGGGATGTGTAGCATTTCGAAATACGACTGTAGCAGACCGTCCTCGCCGGGCGAGCCGTGGATGACAATAAACGCGCAGTCGAACACTATTTTTTCGTCGCGGCAGGTAAAGCTGAAATCCGATTTGTCGATTTCCGCCATTTCGTACCCGCCGTCAAGTTGCACCGTCCAGTTGACGCCTTTCAACAAGACTTCGTAGACATTGTAACGCATCCGGTCAATGTGGGCGCTCACTTGCTTGCCGCTGTCTACCGACACCTCAAATTCCGAAGAATTACCTCCGTAAATAACCGCTATGTTTTTCATCATATCGCATAAAAAATTTAATTTCCAATTTCCCATTCTGCCAACATTTCGTTCCTAACAGAACGGAGCCGTTAACCATACCTCATAGTTTATCCGTCATTCCTATTATTTGTTCATCAACGGACGGCTTGTAATTGCGCCATTTTTCCAACACTTGGTAAAAATCGTCGGGCAGCGGCGACTCGAACATCATTTCTTCATTGGTAGTCGGATGTACAAAGCCCAGCAACCGTGCGTGCAGCGCTTGCCGTGGCATAATTTCAAAACAATTTGTGATAAACTGCTTGTACTTGCTGAACACCGTTCCCTTACGAATGGCATCGCCGCCGTAACGCTCGTCGTTAAACAGCGGATGACCGATATGACTCATATGTACACGTATTTGATGCGTGCGACCGGTTTCCAGACGGCATTCAATCAACGTTACATAACCGAACCGCTCCAGCACTCGATAGTGCGTTACGGCATACCGACCGGCGTTTTCGTCGTGAAATACTTTGAATCGCAGGCGGTCGTTCGGGTCGCGTCCGATGTTGGCGATAATCGTACCTTCGTTCTGCTGCACATTGCCCCACACCAGTGCCATATATAATCGCTTCGACGTATGCGCCGAAAACTGATTTGATAGGAACATCAGCGCCTCTTCGGTTTTAGCTACCACCAATACACCCGACGTATCCTTGTCTATCCTATGTACCAGAAAAACTTTTTCGTGCTTCACCTGACCATGATACACCAGCCCGTTCAGCAATGTGCCCGAATAATTACCATGCCCGGGATGCACCACCATATTCGGCGGTTTATCAACCACCAGCAGCACATCGTCTTCATATAAAATAGTGAGCGGAATGTCTTCGGGCAAGATTTCGACGCCGCGCCGCTCGAAAGGCATTACGATGCGTATTTCGTCGTTTGGCTTAACCTGATAGCTCGACTTTACAGGTTTATTGTTTACAAGAATATAATTCGCATCGGCGGCAGCCTGTATACGATTGCGCGAAATACCCGCAATATGCACCACCAAGTATTTATCTATACGAATGGCCGCCTGTCGCCTGTCCGCTGTAAAATGATAGTGTTCATACAGCACGGATGCCGCAACCGTTTCATTCGGTATCGTAATATCGTTTCCAATCTCCAATGTCTTAAAATATATAATTATTCCTCATTTTCCAATCGCAAATACACATCAACCCTTGTGCCCAGCGGCCAAATCATTGAGAGGGACGGCGCGGGCGACTGCCGGTAAATGCGCGCCGCCAGCGAATCGGTATAATTCGTAACGTTAATATCGTAATGAAATCCCACGTTCAAGGAATGATCCAGCAACACGTCTTTAGCCGTTTCAGCCGACATGCCGACGGTTATCGGAATCGTAGTATATTGTCCGTTCTGGTCGAGGTTCAGACCCAGTACCAAATCAATGTTACTGCCGGCGTCAAGTTGCATATTGGTTTCGACCGGTAGGCCGTCGTAATATTGCTCCATCACCTGATTGGTCGCTATATCAGGAATGTAGCGCAGCCGACCGACGGTCAAGCCCTGCGACACAAGCACCGATTTTGCTTGCCGCAATGAATACCCGACCACATCAGGCGCTGTTACCCGACGCGGCGTCATCGCATTGATCGTAAGCAGCACACGGCGATTGTCTTTCACCTGCATATACGCCTCTGGCATCTGCCGGAATACCGACCCGCGCGGACGATATGGCACAAACACCGAGTCGATGACCTCAACCCGCAAGTGCTTTTCTTGTCCGACAGCGATCGCCTCCTCGACCGTCATGCCCGTAAAATCAGGCACAGGAAAGGATTTCCCGTGTTGTGTCCCCACTTGCAATGCATAGCTGATAGCAATAATCAACGCAAAAAAAACCATCACCGCATACAGCAAATGACGAACTATCATGTTCGCCCACAACCGATGTAGCAAGTTTTTTTTTTCTTTTTTATGTACACGTTGAGGCATTTTTTTCGTCCTCCATTTCTTAATAATTCTTAATTCCTATTTCCTATTTTTTATTTCTTAATCATAACAACATTTCGTTCCTAACGGGACGAAATCATTAACCATTAACCTAATCCTCCCCGATGTTTATACTTAAATGCAATAGCAAAAGCAATAGCAATGACCAGCGCATAGCCAGCAAAAATGAACCATGCCGACGGCCAGTCGGGCGTCAGACTATCGTCGGGCGCAAAATGATTAATTACTGCCTGCGCCCCGTAATTGCCGACAATAGCCCCTAAGCCATTAGTAACCATCATCAGCATTCCCTGTGCACTGGCGCGGAATTTACCCGGAGTTTCCTTTTCGATAAACAGCGAACCGGAAATATTGAAAAAGTCGAACGCCATCCCATAGATAATCATCGACAGCGTCAGCCACACCATGCCATGCGCGGGATCGCCAACGCCAAACAGCCCGAAACGCAGCACCCACGCAATCATACTCATCAGCATCACAATTTTGATACCGAACCGCCGCAGAAAAAACGGAATAGCAAGAATAAACAGCGCTTCGGATATTTGCGAAAGCGACAAAAAGATATTATCATATCGAACGGCAAACGTAGCGCTATATATATCCCCATAAATTCTTGCATCGCCGAAATGCCCGATAAATTTACTGCCATACGAGTTGGTTATCTGCAAACAGACGCCCAGCAGTACGGCAAAGAGGAAAAAGACGGCCATTTTTCGTTCTTTCAGCAGTACTAGCGCATCCAGCCCGAGCGTAGTCATTAGCGAACTGCCTTTTTTCGCCCTCACCGGCGGCGAGGGCGGCAGAGTAAACACATACAAACCAAGGAACAGCGCAGCTCCGGCAGCCAACAGCAACTGGTTCGGGCTCGTGCCCCAGCCCGCCAGATTGACCACCCACATGGCGACAATAAACCCGACTGTGCCCCATACGCGAATTGGCGGAAAATCCTTAACCGTATCCATCTGGTTAGCGGCCATAATGCTGTAACAAACCGAATAGCTCAGCCCGATAGTCGGCATAAATACCATTGCATTGAGAAACATGCACCGGTAAAGATAATTGAAATCGTCGACTCCCGACGCTTTGGAAGCCATAAACAAGCAGACAGCGCTCAATATATGTAAAATCCCAAGCATCCGCTCCGAATTAACCCACCTATCAGCGATAATCCCGACAATCGTCGGCATAATAAACGATGCTATCCCCGCCGTAGCAAACAGCGTACCAATGTAGTCGCCCATTCCCATGCTGCTACTGCTCATGTATTTCCCGAACGAAATAAGCCACGCTCCCCAAATAAAAAACTCGAGAAACTGCGTGATGATAAGACGTAATTTTAGATTCATGTCTTTTAAATATATTATATTTCTGCAAATATAAGAAAATCCCCTGAACTTTGAATAGTGAATTTCGGATTTTAGACCTTGTATTTTGTTTGGCCTGTTGATTTATTGTCCGCTTTACACTTTACGCATTTTTTGTTTCAAAAAAACACTATCTTTGTAGCTAAATTTAATATCTTGAATCATGAACCTGAAACACACCATGAACCTCCCCCGCAGCGGCACTGAGCGCCGGCTCTCTTAATTAAAAGATGGCCATCTTTTCTAATGCTACTGTATAGTTTTGTACGAGGAGTGGCCTTAGCCCTCCCCGATGACATATTACTCCGCCTTGAATAATCCAGCTGCATTTACTATTTGAATTTACGAGGGGGTAACAGGGTCAACGCATTTAAAAACACAAAAAAGGCTCGAAAGACAGTTTTCATCACAAAACGCCGCTTTATTCGACTCACGCAATATGTTGATACTATGTAAAGTATAGTTTATCTCAAAATCCAATAAATTTTGCGTAAATTTGTTTACATAATTTATAAACGATGACTACAAAATTAAACGCAAATCCGTTAGTACAGTACTTACAAAAGCCGGCCGGCGATTTTACGAAGGCTGATATTATTAAATTCATTGAAAACAATGGTATCCAAATGGTCAATTTCCGATACGCCGGTCACGATGGTCGATTGAAAACCCTTCATTTGATGATCAGCGATTTCGACTATCTCGATACGTTCCTGAGCAGCGGCGAGCGGGTCGACGGGTCGAGTTTGTTTGCCAATATTGAGGCAGGTTCGAGCGACCTATATGTGATTCCGCGTTTCGCGACGGCGTTTATCAACCCGTTTGCCGAAGTGCCGACAATAGATATTTTGTGTGCGTATTTCAACAAGGACGGCAATCCGTTTGCCGATGCACCTGAATACTTGTTATGCAAAGCACATCGGGCGTTGCACGATGCGACAGGTATGACCTTCGAGGCGATGGGAGAGTTAGAATATTATGTCATCGGCCCTGTTGACGAATTGTTTGCAGCGACCGATCAGCGAGGCTATCACGAGTCAGAGCCGTTTTGCAAGTGGACGCATTTCCGTACCGCCGCCATGCGCGCTATTACACAAGCCGGCGGTCTAATCAAATACGGGCATTCCGAAGTGGGGAATTTTACGCTCAACGGACAATTGTACGAACAAAATGAGATTGAATTTATCCCTACCCGCCTCGAAAATGCCGCCGATCAATTGATGATTGCCAAATGGATCATCCGCACGATGGCGCACCGCTATGGCATAACCGTTACCTTTGCGCCCAAAATCACGCTTGGCAAAGCCGGAAGCGGGATGCACATCCATACGCGCCTGTGGAAGGATGGACGAAATGTGCTGATTGAAAACGGACGACTGACTGATGCGGCGAAGCATGTCATTGCCGGTTACTTGTCGTTAGCACCGTCGCTGACCGCTTTTGGAAATACGAATCCGACTTCTTATTTTCGCCTTGTGCCTAATCAGGAAGCGCCGACGAATATCTGTTGGGGCGACCGCAATCGGGCTGCATTGGTGCGCGTGCCGCTGGGATGGTCGGTGGAAGTCAACATGTCAAAAGTCGCCAATCCGTTAGAGCCTGTCCGGAAGATTGATTTTTCGCCAAAGCAAACGGTCGAATTTCGTTGTTCCGACGGCTCAGCCGATATCTATCAGTTGTTGGCAGGGTTGGCTGTCGCCGTCCGTCATGGATTTGAAATGGAAGATGCCTTGTCGTATGCCAACCATACCTATGCCGGTATTACCGGTAGCGGAAAGCAGGATGCGGACACTCCTACGTTTGCGCATCTGCCCGCATCCTGCGCTGAGTCGGCGGATGCGCTAGAAGAACAGCGTACGGCGTACGAGCGCTACGGCGTATTTTCGCCGGGCATGATTGACGGCATTCTCACCAAATTACGCGCGTTCAACGACCGGAAATTACGGCAGGAAATAACCGGACACCCGGATAGAATGCAGGAACTGATTCGCCTGTATTTTCATTGTGGGTAAAGCGCTATTGATTTGTTGAGTCTCCTCTAACTACCATACCTTCTCTAAATTCCTAAAAATTATATTCCGAAACTGAACAGGTTGATTTTTTCGTATACCACGCTTAAAATGCCCAGCAGCACAACGCCGGCGCTGCACAGCACGAGGCTCAGGCGGGTGTAGCCGTCGGAGCGGAAACGTTCAACGGGCGTTTCGCTCTT
>JAITKF010000100.1 GCA_031278545.1 Prevotellaceae bacterium | reverse complement strand
GCGCCGATACCCGATTTATTCCATCCGGTATAGTCGGTTACTGATGGCCATGGCGACGCTGATACGCCATTCCCGAAGTCGTCGGCATAGATGACTTCCGTAGCAATAGCGCCCGGCTGTACAATTCGGATGTCGATATACACCGACGAAGTAGCAACGTGCAATGTGGCTTCGCGCGCCGCGCCGCTGTTGGGGCCTGCGGAAAAGCTAATTTCGCCGTTGCTCGAGCCTGTTTTGGTATCCAGCACCAGCCATTCTGTCGTGGCGGCGTCGGTGGAGACCGTCCACGGGCGGTTAGACGTGATGGGTATCGTCATATCACCACCCTCCATCGGGATGGTTACAATGGTTTCGGGCGTTTCGATGTACGGAATATTGGGATCGACATCTTCCGTATTGCATCCAAAAAACAGTACGGAGGCAGTTATCATCACTGCGCCGGCGGTCATACACTTTTTTAATGTGATTTTTTTCATGATTTTTTTTAAAATATAATTTATAATATGTTTATTAATTTGTTTTTTTCGATAGTGGAAATAATCCCTTGCCGTGACAAAAGTACCAGTAGGTTATTACAAACCGCCTACGGGATTATTATAAAATAGCTAAGACTCATTTAATATTCATAACATTTTTTTAAAGGGAATCAAAGTTAGGAAGTATTTTATGAATAGCAAACGTTAAGATGGGATAACTTATTAACAACTTTTCAGCACTCGGCACCATGCTTCGCCGAATAAGCTATTGTTGAAAATCGTATGAAAACTTTTCGCCCCGCTGTTTTCCGTTTTCGATTCTTTGCGCTATCTTTGTTACCATGAATTTTGAGATATGGAGTTTCAGGAAACAGCGATTAAGGGCGTTTGGACGATAACGCCAAAAGTATTTGCCGATGCGCGGGGGTATTTTTTTGAGTCGTTCCGGCAGGATGCCTTCGAGAAGTATATTGGCGCGATTCGTTTTGTGCAGGATAACGAGTCGCAGTCGAGCTACGGCGTACTGCGCGGGCTGCATTACCAGTTACCGCCGTTTGCGCAAAGCAAGCTGGTGCGTGTCATTCGGGGAACAGTACTGGATGTGGCGGTAGATATTCGTCCGGGCTCGCCTACGTTTGGGAAATACGTAGGAGTAGAGTTGAGCGCTGACAATAAGCGGCAGTTGTTCGTTCCACGCGGGATGGCGCATGGTTTTGTAGTGTTGAGCGACACGGCGGTGTTTGCGTATAAGGTTGATAATTACTACGCGCCGCAGGCCGAACGTAGTATCCGGTTCGATGACCCGACGATTGGGATAGACTGGCAAACACCAGCTAACAAATTAATCTTATCAGGCAAAGATAAGGCCGCACCTGCTTTAAAAGATATACCATTTTTTTTAAACGCAGAGGCATAGAGGAGGAAAATAAAAATGAATGACATTATAAATACATTCCTGTGTAACTCGTATAAAATTCGTAAAAATTAGCGTATATGAAAAGTATTTTAATTACCGGCGGCGCCGGGTTTATCGGTTCGCATGTGGTGCGTCTGTTTGTAAATAAATATCCCGATACGACGATTGTGAATATGGACAATCTGACGTATGCTGGCAATCTGGAAAACCTGCGGGATGTGGTCTCGCAACCGAATTACCGCTTTGTGAAAGCCGATATTTGCGATTATGCGCAGGTAAAAAAAATTCTGTCCGATTTCGAGGTAACCGGTATCATTCATCTGGCGGCCGAATCGCATGTAGACCGCTCCATTACCGACCCGTTTATTTTTGCACATACCAATGTCATCGGCACACTGACCTTGCTGCAGGCGGCGAAGGAACAATGGGCGAGGGACAGGGACGGTTGTCTTTTCTACCACGTCTCGACCGACGAAGTGTATGGTTCACTGGAACATGGCGGCTTCTTTGTGGAAACGACGCCGTATGACCCGAAATCGCCATATTCGGCTTCTAAAGCCGCTTCCGACCATTTTGTACGCGCTTTTTATAATACTTATAAACTGCCGGCGCTCGTCAGCAACTGCTCGAATAACTATGGCCCCTACCAGTTCCCCGAGAAACTGATTCCGTTATTCATAAACAATATTCGCTGTAACAAGCCTCTGCCGGTGTACGGCAAAGGCGAGAATGTACGCGACTGGCTGTTTGTCGAAGACCATGCTCGCGCGATTGACGTGATTTTCCATCACGGACGTGTCGGCGACACTTATAACATAGGTGGCTTCAACGAATGGAAAAATATTGATTTGATACGGCTAATGATTCGCGTTACCGACCGGCTGCTTGACCGTCCCGAAGGCGCGTCGGAGAAATTGATTACATTTGTAACCGACCGCGCCGGCCACGATTTGCGCTATGCCATCGACTCGACGAAACTGAAAACCGAATTAGGCTGGACGCCGTCGCTGCAGTTTGAAGAAGGATTGGAGAAAACCGTGCGATGGTATTTGAGCAATCAGGCGTGGCTCGACAGCGTAACGTCGGGCGAATATCAGAGATATTACGAGCAGATGTATAACCGGTAAGACATGTATAATAACAAAATAAGCGAACAAAAATGACTGCCATTTTGACTAATGTAGGACGTCAATTTATGACATCGTGCCCGATTCATATTTTTCGACATGTCGAAAGCCATGTTTCCGACCGGAAACCTGCTTTTGCCAATAATTATAACTGTAATTAAAAGAGATATGAAGATAACAATTGTAGGAACAGGATATGTCGGGCTGGTTACCGGCGTGTGCTTTGCTGAAATGGGCACGAATGTCCTGTGTATTGATATTGATGTAGCAAAAATTGACCGCCTGAACCGAGGGGTGATTCCTATTTACGAGCCAGGGTTGGAAAACTTAGTCAAAGTTAATGTCGCTGCGGGACGGCTAAAGTTCGGGACGGATTTGGCCGCCGTACTCAACGGGAATGATATTGTCTTTAGCGCCGTGGGCACGCCTCCCGACGAAAACGGTAGCGCCGATTTGCGGTATGTGCTGGACGTCGCCCGCACGGTAGGGCAACACATCTGTAAATATTTAGTATTTGTAACCAAAAGTACCGTGCCCGTAGGGACGGCCGAGCTAGTACGTGCCGTGATTCGCGAGGAGCAACAAAAGCGCGGCCTGCAAATCCCGTTCGACATCGTCTCCAATCCCGAATTTCTGAAAGAAGGCGCGGCCATTGATGATTTTATGCGTCCCGACCGCATTGTGGTGGGCGTCGACAGCGACCGAGCTAAAACCATGATGGAACAGCTATACAAGCCGTTTACGCTCAACGGGCATCCCATCCTTTTTATGGATATAGCCTCCGCCGAAATGACAAAATACGCCGCCAACGCGATGCTTGCTACGCGCATCAGTTTTATGAACGATATTGCCAACCTGTGCGAAAGGGTAGGGGCTAACGTCCACGAAGTGCGTAAAGGCATCGGCAGTGACCCACGCATAGGCGCACGGTTTTTGTATCCCGGATGCGGCTACGGCGGCTCGTGCTTCCCGAAGGACGTAAAAGCGTTGATCAAAACCGCGTCGGAACACCGGTATGAAATGCGCATCCTGCAAGCGGTCGAAGAGGTCAACGAACGACAGAAGGAAGTACTATTCCATAAACTGTCCCATCGTTTTGCATATAATTTAACGGGAAAAACCGTTGCCGTATGGGGTTTGTCGTTCAAGCCGCAGACCGACGACATGCGCGAAGCCCCCTCGTTGGTATTGATAGAGAAACTGCTGGCGGCGGGTTGCCTCGTCAAAGTATATGACCCGATGGCCATGACCGAAGCGCGGCGGCTGTTAGGCGACCGCGTAACCTATGCCCGCACGGTTTACGAAACAGCGCAGGAGGCCGATGCGCTTCTGCTGGTTACCGAATGGAAAGAATTTCGTCTCCCCGACTGGCCGGCGCTCAAACAACAAATGAAAACGCCCATCATCTTCGACGGACGAAATATTTATGACAAAGCGGAATTACTGTCGCAGGGATTCGAGTACTACGGATTAGGCGCGCGCTAATGAATAAATTTATTAACTTAAAAATAGATTACCATGCAAAAAATGTATTTGATTCTTATGACGATGTTTTTTTGGGGCTGCCACACGGCGCTCAATACGCAAAACAATGATCAGTGGGCGCACCTGAGCCATTATGCGAAGGCTAACGCCGAATGGAGAAACAACAACCGGGAACGACCGACGGCGGTATTTATCGGCAATTCTATCACGCAGGATTGGTATGACAAGCGTCCCGATTTTTTCACGCTCAACAACTACGCCGGACGCGGCATCGGCGGACAAACGACACCGCAATTCCTCTCGCGCTTCCGCGCCGATGTGATTGCGTTGAACCCGCAAATTGTCGTGATTAACGGCGGTATCAACGACATTGCCGAAAACTCCGGCATCTACGACCCCGATTTTACCTTCGGGAATATCCAGTCGATGGCAGAACTGGCGCACGCTAACGGAATAACTGTCATACTGACATCGGTCTTACCTGCCGGAAATATCCCGTGGCGCACGGAAATTGCCAACGTGCCGGAAAAAATCCAAACGCTTAACGCCAACATTCAAAACTACGTGGTCAACAAAGGATTTACCTACGTCGACTACTACACCTCGATGGTCGATACACAAAAAGCAATGGCCGCCCTCTACACTACTGACGGTGTACACGTAACCGACGCAGGCTATCAAGTCATGGAGACGATTGTGAAAGCAGCTATCGACAAATTACTGAAAAAATAAATATATCCGGAAATATGAAGCGAATACTGGTTACCGGCGGAGCGGGATTCATCGGCTCTCACCTGTGTGAACGGCTCTTGAAAGACGGGCACGGTGGGAACGATGTGATTTGTCTGGACAACTTTTTTACCGGTAGTAAAAACAATGTCCTGCACTTATTGCACAACAAGCATTTTGAACTGGTGCGCCACGATGTTACGGAACGCTATATGGCCGAAGTTGACGAGATTTATAATTTGGCCTGCCCCGCGTCGCCGGTGCACTACCAGTACAACCCGATTAAGACCGTAAAAACCTCGGTCATGGGCGCGATCAATATGTTAGGACTCGCAAAGCGCATCAAAGCAAAGATACTGCAAGCCTCGACCAGTGAAATCTATGGCGATCCAACCTTGCACCCACAGCCCGAAAGCTATTGGGGAAACGTCAACTGTAACGGTATCCGCTCCTGCTACGACGAAGGCAAACGGTGCGCTGAAACGCTATTTATGGATTACCACCGACAAAACGGCGTACGCATAAAAATCATCCGCATCTTCAACACCTATGGCCCGCGCATGCAACCAAACGATGGTCGTGTAATCTCCAACTTTATCATACAGGCGTTAGCCGGCAACGACATTACCATTTACGGCGACGGACGGCAGACGCGCAGTTTTCAATACGTCGACGACCTGGTCGAAGGAATGATTCGAATGATGGCCACTCCCGACGACTTTATCGGGCCGGTCAACATCGGCAATCCGGTGGAATTTACGATACTCGAACTGGCCGAAAAGATCATTGAACACACCGGATCGCAATCAAAGATAATCCACTTATCCCTGCCTGCCGACGACCCGAAACAACGTCGCCCCGACATCTCACTCGCCAGAACTGCCCTCCACGGATGGCAGCCGACAATCCCCCTAAATGAAGGACTGTGCCGGACAATAGATTATTTCAAAAGTATACTATAGACACATAAACAACAACATTTAATAATAAAACACAAATCTCTAAAATTAAAAAATTATGGCAACACATGTAACTGAATCGAATTTTGATGAAATAGTAGTAAAATCGGGGAAACCGGTTTTGATTGATTTTTGGGCGCAATGGTGCGGTCCGTGCCGGCTCATCAGCCCGATAATTGAAGAACTGGCTACAGAGTATGAAGGCCGTGCGATTATCGCCAAATGCGACGTGGATAGCAATATCGGTATCGCCACGAACTTCGGTATCCGCAACATCCCGACACTGCTGCTCTTTAAGGATGGCGAGCTGAAAGATAAAATCGTAGGCGTTGAATCCAAAGCGAAACTGATAGAAAAGCTCAACGCGCTCCTATAGCGTTAGAAACTCAACCGGAATCTATGAAAATTAGTATTTTTTGCGCATCAAGCGGTAAAATCGCCCCCGTATTTTTCGCGGCGGCCGAAACGCTGGCACGCGAGGCTGCGTTGGCCGGCCACACGATTATATGCGGGGGCGGAAGCGTCGGACTGATGGGGCAACTGACTGATACGGTACGTGCCTATGGCGGCCGGATCATCGGCGTCATGCCCCATTTCATGCGACAAGTCGAATGGCAGCACGACGGGCTGGACGAATTGATTCTGGTAGATACCATGCACCAACGGAAAGCCCTGTTTATCGACCGTACCGATGCGGTAGTTGCCCTGCCGGGCGGCTGCGGAACGCTGGAAGAATTGATGGAAGTCATTACCCTGAAACGTCTGGGGCAATTTACGAAACCTATCATCATAGTAAACATCGCCGGTTTCTACAATCATTTATTGGCATTGTTCGACAAAATGATTGCCCAACACTTCCTGCGTCCCGAGCACACCGATGCGTGGACGGTTGTCGAACGCGCTGAAGACGTATTGCCGGCCATTGCGGAAAGCGCCGCGTGGAATACCGACGCCATCCGTTTTGCCGTTGTATAATTTAAAAAGATGACTATTTTAGACGAAATAAAAACAGGATTAGGTGACGAATGGAAACGCTTTGAAGCCTTCTTCCGGGAAGTTTTGCAGAATGAAGTCGAATTGCTCAACACCGTCAACAACTATCTGCTCGACCGTCGGGGCAAGCAACTGCGACCGGTATTGACGCTGCTGACGGCAAACAGCTTTAACGGCGGCGGACAATCGGTGCTGGTAGCGGCCGTAATGGTTGAAATGGTACACACTGCCTCCCTACTGCACGACGATGTGGTCGACAATGCCGACCAGCGACGCGGTGCGGCATCCGTAAAACGAATCTGGCGTTCCAACATTGCCGTACTCACCGGAGACTATTGGTTCGCTACGGCATCCCTGCTAGTAACAAAATATAACGAAACCCGCCTGCTGCCCCACTTTAACACCTGCATGAAAGCCATGACAGAAGGCGAAATATGGCAATTGGAAAAAGCCCAAAAATTAAATATCACCGAAGAAGAATATTACCAAATCATTGGACGAAAAACAGCAGAATTTCTGGCCCTAAGCATGATATGCGGTGCCATTGTTTCTGATGCCGATCAAGCCGCCGTTCAACGAATGCACGACATCGGCTACGCCATGGGAATGGCCTTCCAAATCCGCGACGACATCTTCGATTACGAACGGGACAACCGCTCGGGCAAGCCCGCTGGCAATGACATCCGCGAACAGAAAATCACATTACCCTTGCTTTACGCCCTGCAACAAGTCGACGAAAAAGAACGACAAACCATACTGGCGCACATCCGTCGTGCCAGACGCCGGACAAAAAGTGTTACGAAAATCATTGATTTCGTCCGGCAGCACAAAGGATTGGAATACGCCGAAAAAGTAATGACCGACTACAGCACGAAAGCCGCAACACTCCTACAAACCCTCCCCGAATCTCCCAGCCGCACAGCCTTAGCTGACCTCGCGAAGTTTATGACCACGCGACGGGAATAGAAATCGCAAATAAAAACAATCCCTCCACACGTAAAGAGAGTTCCTCCACACGTATGGATTTCTCCTTGCACAAATCAATGATTTGAATTTACGCATGTTTTCAGCCATAGCGTGAAGTGTCACACATAATGCGCAAAGCGCGCCATCGGGAACAGCGAACCTCCCGCCCGACTCAAAATCCAAAACTTAAAACCCAATGAGATAAAAAAAAGAAATATTGTGATGAAAACTAAAGAATATTTTTTAACTTTGACGCTCATTTTAACTTGGCAATTTATATTATGAATACCGATTTGAAGACTGTCCTGGCTAAAATAGCCAAAGACCGTGAACGAACCAACATCTTAAAAAAGCACGAACAAAAGGCCTTGGCTATCCTTGTCCGCCGCATCCCTTCGTGGATTAACTCCGATATGCTTACTGTTATCGGCATGGCCGGTAGCTTGCTCATCATGGTAAGCTTCGTAATCGCCGCCAGCCTCAGCCGCTATTACCTCCTGCTGGGCATAGCAGGATTTGCCATCAACTGGTTTGGCGACTCGCTTGACGGGCGGCTGGCCTACTTCCGCAATAAACCGCGAAGATGGTACGGCTTTTCCCTCGACTTTTGCGCCGACTGGTGGTCGATTATCTGTATCGGCGCAGGATTTATTATCTACGTCGGCATACAGTGGGAACTATGGGGATTCGCCTTCGTCGTACTTTACGGCTGGGCGATGATGATGGCCCTGCTGCGCTATAAAATTACGGATATCTATACGATTGACTCAGGCATAATCGGGCCGACCGAAGTACGCATTGTAATCTCCCTCATTCTCGCGCTCGAAATATTCGTACCCGGCTCCATCCACTACTCGACTGTAGTAGCCTGCGCACTGCTGTTTATCTTTAACCTGATAGACTTTCTCAACCTCCTGAAAATAGCCGACCGCAGGGACCGTAACGACCGCTTGAGAAAAGAACAACAAGTCGACATTACGAATGCTTAAACGACTGCTTATCTTCTCCAAAGCACAGGCCTCAGCTTTCACCGGCGGTGTCTGCGATTACTGCATTATGCTTTTCTTTACAGAAATCGTAGGAATACACTACCGGCTATCCATCGTAATTGGCTGCATACTGGGAGCAATAATCAACTTCTCGTTGAACCGGCGCTGGTCATTCTATTCAAAAGAACGACGCTACCAGTTCTCAGGATGGCAACAACTGGCGCGTTTTGCATTTGTAGCAGGCAGTAGCATCATGCTGAAAGTCGTTGGCACGAGCCTGTTTACCTCCTTTGCGGGAATCGATTATAAAATCAGTCGGCTCATGACCGACATCCTCGTTTCACTACTCTATAATTACATATTACAATATTTCTGGGTATTCAAAAAAGAATATCGAACTGCTGAGTCACTAAACTACACGGCCCTTTTATTAATTAAAACAAAAAACAAATCAGTACGGAATGTTTCAGGGACCCGATTATGTTTACCAGTGTCCACACTGTGGCAAACTTTTAAAAAACAAAAGCCTGCTCATCCCAAATATGGGAGGCGCAATGTGATTCTCCGACGACAAATGCGAAGGGCCAATGTGTGCCGTACCCGACTTGACAAAATGCTACAACTGCGACGCCATTTTTTGGTTAAGCGACTTACAAACATTCCAGATAGTCGGCACCCAAAAGTACAAAACAATTAATGGTAAATCAGATGCTTATGTCGATTTCTTAAACCTCGAGGATATCTTCAGAGCATTATCCATATACCGAACCGAAAAAGAACAATACTGATTCGGCAATTGATATGGTGGGCATATAACGACAGAGTAAGAAACACCAAAAAACCATTCATGAAAGACGGACGTTGAGTCTGGTTCAATGACGATTTCCACTACGCCATACAGGGAAGTGCTAACGTTATGAAAAACAGACTCGTATTAAGACTAACATAAGGCAATATAATACAGGCTATTAACGATGGCTATCACCCACGCCATAAACAACCTCTCCGCTATTCGTAATGCCTTCTATTACGATAGAATAGCCGGAAAAATTATCAGAAGTATAAAAATCAAAAGAAGCATTGCCATCGTTGCCGGTAGAGATATTAGGTTTCCAGAGCAGTGTTGTACGCCGGTCAGGGACGCTACTCGCTTTTTGCACTTCCGTATCGTATCTCGGAGAATAAAATTCAGCCGGGACAATATATCCCAAAGGACTTATCTTTTTGATATTATACTGGACTCTACCTAACTTGGAAAGATTAAAATTCCCTTTCTTAGTAGTGAACGATACGACGCCATTACCTCCTCTCGAACCCCAAATAGCCGTATTGCCTGTTTTATACACATCGACTCGTTCGATATCCTCCATATTGATTTGATCCAAATCAAAATCCACATATTTATCATAATCGTTTTCTTCGGCGAACGATTCTACAATAATACCGTCAATAGCAATAGCCGCATAGGGTTTGCCGTAAATACTCTTCGCGCCCCGTATGATCGCTTTTTCGTCCTCGATAGTAACGCCCGGAATCCGGCGCAATAACTCATGAATACAAGTGGCATCCAACTCTTCTATTTTTTTACTGTCAAAGGAATTATCCGCTATCCGGGAATAAAAATGAACCGCCGATTCTTTAGACTTCGCCGTAACTACGACCTCCTGCAATTGAATCATTTTCATCCCTTCAATAGATACTTCGTCCGCGACGGTTTCGGGTACATCCGGCAGACGGGTAGGCAGCGCCGGTATGCGCACAGGGTCTACTGGCGGAAATTCATCCTCATGTACTTGCAACTCCACCCGGTCGTCCCCTTTCCCCGAAAAAGCCTGCACAACGAACGTCGTTTTATTCGGGAAATCCAGCCCGACGAATGCAAAGTTCCCGTTGGTATCGGTAGTTGTTTCGTCAGCGTAGCGAGTGTCCGGCGAGAGAATACGTACCTGACTGCCGGCAATCCCTTTGCTTCGAATCAACCCTTTGACCGACCCTGCTATTTCTTGACCGGATTCGACAAATCCGCGGGATACTTCCCATTTTCCTTTAGCTATTTCAGGGATATTATACCGCCGCCAGCCTTGCGTGAGCATTAAATTATCCAACGCTTCAATAGATAGCGGGTTATCCGGTTCAAAATAGAATGCCGGATTTTCAATGTATCCCTTTAAATCAGACGTTAATAAAATGTATGTAAATATATTATGAGAAGTATCTATAGTTGTGCGTGCATTATCAGTAACCGATACGGAAAAATGGCCGGTCAACGGCTTATTGTGTGTATCCCGCAGCTTTACATCCACTACGACCCGTTCGCGTGCATCGAAATGAGCATTATTTACGTGCATCGACACGTGCGCTTGATCGTCATTAAGGCAAAACAGCATCCGTTCGCTTATCGGACGATAATTTTTATCCAAAAGCAGCGCCTGCAAAATGCCGGACGGGAAATCGCTTTTTTTTATGTTTAGGCATGGAATAGAAAAATTCCATGGGGCGACATATTCTGCAATACCCCGCGAATGGATAATCAACAAGAGCGAATCGCTGTCTGCCGCGTCCGGCGGGCGGTTAACAGCTATCCGAATAGTATCTCCCACCCATTGTGCCGCTAAGGCGCAGGCGTTTTTTACAGCGGCAGGCAACGGCCATTTTTTCCCTGCGCCTTTGT
The DNA here is from genome assembly GCA_031278545.1 of Prevotellaceae bacterium. Taxonomy (GTDB): domain Bacteria; phylum Bacteroidota; class Bacteroidia; order Bacteroidales; family UBA932; genus JAIRKX01. The sequence goes on along the minus strand of JAITKF010000100.1, from coordinate 12,982 downwards.
CGTTCTCTACTAACGCATAATAGGTTTTTCCTGGTTCGGGGATAAGCATAAAATGCCCCATGCCTTTATGAAGCGAGCGGAAAGAAGGCACAATAATATGGCCGTCACTGTCGTAGATGCTACCCTGTATATCTTTTGCCAAACCATCGGATTTGATGGCTTTGAAGGCTACCTTACACGCCACGCCTTCCAACAGATTCCCCCCTTCTGGAAAAAAAGCAATATCATACTCTTCGCGGGGCGCATTCGCCGTTTTACTATCGTCTGAAACAGCAGCGTGAATATAGATATTTTTATGAAAGAAATAATCTTCATCCATTCCGTACAGCGTGCCCGAATAGGCTCTCAGCAGGTAATTTCCTCCGGCGAGCGTGGCTGGTAGCGTTATCTGTCCGCACGACTCGTCCGGCGCTATCCGTACTTTTTCCCTTCGGACAACCGTCTTATTAGGGTCGATTAATTCGATATAAGCAAACCGGCTTAACACGGAAGGATAATGCACGACGGCATCGGTTACATAGACTTTAAACCAGACGGTTTCTCCCAAACTATATGCCGACCTGTCGGTATGCACATATATCTTTTCCTGTGGAAATACGCGCAATTGCCGGATAAAATTTGCCTGCAAAGAGTCGACAGTACCAGTTGACAGTCGGACGTCGGCAGTTTCCTCTTTGGAGATTAGGGGATTTAGCAGTAGGCAGGAAACAGTAAATATTTGCAACACATCCATAGTTACGATAGTTTTAGTTTGTGCAAAGATAATAATTATAGGCGAAAGTTGAGTATACATTAACTTTAATAGTTATACCTTACAAGGTTTTTGCAATCTAAGAAAGAGGTAAGTAAAAATAATAATAATGTAAATAAATAAGCCATACAACTACCATATTGCCCAAATAGTGTTTGGAATAACAGCCAATTTTGAACAGCCGGCCACGACGAACAGCGAAATAATAACTAAAAAATATTTCGTAGTCGTTCTAAATTAAAATCATCCATTACTCGGCCAAACCGGAATTTTTACATTATATATCGTTGTTCCGTACATACCAATAGGAAAACGAATTCCTAACTCTTCACCACCTTCCTTATCTCGACCAATCGTTGCAATAGCTTGTCCAGCAGGCTTAGTTTTAGCATATTTGCGCCATCTGAGAGAGCGACGGAAGGGTCGGGATGCGTTTCGATAAATAGCCCGTCGACGCCTGCGGCAATGCCGGCGCGAGCGATGGTTTCAATCATCTCAGGTCGACCGCCGGTAATGCCTCCTGTCTGGTTCGGCTGTTGCAATGAGTGTGTTACGTCGAGCGCCACGGGCACATCCAATCGTTGCATGTCGGGGATACTGCGGAAATCGACCACCAAATCGTAATAGCCGAATTGTGTGCCACGTTCGGTCAGCATCACCGTATCGCGACGTCCGCCGGCGGCTTCTTGCACTTTCTGCACGGCATAACGCATCGCTCCGGGCGCTACAAATTGCCCCTTCTTGATGTTTACCATCCGTCCGGTGCGACCTGCCGCTGCCAGTAAGTCGGTCTGGCGACAAAGGAACGCCGGAATTTGCAGGATGTCAATATCATAACCTGCCGCCATAGCAGCCTCATCGGGAGTATGAATATCAGTAACCACCGGAATGCGGTAAGTTGTACGCACTTTCTGCAAAATCCGCAATCCTTCCTCGTTACCGATGCCGGTAAATGAATCGCCTCGCGAACGGTTGGCTTTTCGGTACGACGCCTTAAATACGTAGGGAATCCCATATTTTTCACTAAGCCGCACAATATTTTCGGCTACATTCATACATAACGCCTCACTTTCGACCACACACGGGCCGGCCAGCAGAAAAAACGGCTCGCCAATAAAAAAATCACTATTTATATTCCTATTCATATTCCTCATTTTTACTCCTTACGTTTTACGTATAAGATATTCATTAAAACTGATATAGCTGCCGTTACCGGAAGTCCCGATGAAAATATAATAGATACCCATTCGGGAAATGCCGTCAACGCTTCGGGGCGGAAATACAACCCCGCGCCAAGCCCTACAGACAGGGCGGTAATAATCGTCGCGCGGCCATCGTCCCTCTCGTGACTAACCATCTGAATGCCGGTCGTAGCGACCATCGCAAAAATCAATATCGCTACGCCGCCTAACACGCAAGCGGGCATCGCCACGACCAGCGCCGCCAATTTAGGGATAAATCCGCAAACGATCAGCAGCGCCGCGCCGGTCATCAGCGAAAACCGGTTGATGGCCTTGTTCATAGCGATAATGCCTACATTTTGCGCATATGTCGTCGTCGGCAGGGCATTCAGAAGAGCCGCTATGAGACTTCCGATACCTTCAGCCAGCAGGCCGCCACGCAGTTCGCGTGGCGATTCCGTGCGGTTTAGTCCCGCCATAGCTGTGGCCGCAATATTTCCGATAGACTGTAAACTGGTAATTAAACAAATGATTACTACCGGAATGATAGCTTCTATTTGAAACGACAGGCCAAATAACGCCGGACGGGGTAACGACACCCATGCCGCCTCCTGTACCGCCGTAAAATTAATCAATCCCATCGGAATAGCCAGTAAATATCCGGCTACAATCCCAATCAGGATAGCTACAATAGGAAAAAAGCCTCTGCCGAACACTTGAAGTACGACTACCGTTAATAATGTAAAACAACCTGTTATCAAATTTATTGAGCTCCCATAACCGGCGCTTCCGACGCCGCCGGCCAGATAGTCCATGCCCGTAGGAATAAGCGTGATTCCGAGACAAAGCACAATGCAACCGGTAACTAACGGCGGAAAAAATCGTTTGATGCGTCTCACCCATAAAGCTAGCAGTATCTGGAACAGTGCGCCAACTACGATAGCGCCTATAAGGGCATCCATTCCATATTGATGACCAACGCTTATTGCAACAGCCAGATACGTAAAACTCGTGCCCATCATCACAGGCAATTTTGCCCCGACAGCCCCGACAACATTCAATTGGATCAATGTTACCACACCCGCCACCAGTAGCGCACACTGTACCAGCATCCCTACCTGCGATGCGTTGATGCCTACAGCCGCCGACACCAGCATTATGGGCGCTACGTTGCCTATCAACAAGGCCAACGCATGTTGCAAACCGACAGGGATTGCCTGCAATAAGGGAGGTCGTCCGTTTAAATCATATATCGACACGGTAGTTAATGGTTAATAGTTGTATTTCGGCCAGAGTTTACGTAATAGTTCCCGTAGGGGGTGCTCTTTGGGGTTGTCGGAGGGTTCAAACAGGCGTGTGCCGGCAATCTTTTCGGGCAGGTATTCGAGGTTGACAAAGTTATTTTCATAATCGTGTGCATATTTGTAATTTTTGTGATAACCGAGCTCTTTCATCAGTTTGGTGGGGGCGTTACGCAGGTGGAGCGGCACGGGGAGGTCGCCCGTTTCGCCGACCAGCGCTGCCGCCGTTTCGATGGCCATGTAGGTGCTGTTACTTTTCGGCGACGTGGCTAAATAAACCGCTGTTTCCGATAAAATAATCCTCGATTCGGGCATGCCGATTTTATCTACCGCCTCGAAACACGTATTAGCCAGCAATAAGGCATTCGGATTGGCAATCCCGATGTCTTCCGATGCGAGGATGAGCATCCGTCGCGCGATAAAAAGGGGGTCTTCACCCCCAGCCAACATACGCGCCAGCCAATATACCGCCGCATTGGGGTCGCTACCGCGCATGCTTTTGATGAATGCCGAAATGATATCGTAATGTTGCTCGCCGTTCTTGTCGTACAGGGCAATATTCTCCTGTAGCCGTTGTGCAACAAGAGCGTTGTCGATGGTTATCAGTTCGTCGTCCTGGCATGTGCTTACAAGCAGGTCTATGATATTAAGTAGTTTTCGGGCATCGCCGCCGGAAAAGCGAAAAAGCGCTTCCGTTTCACGAATGTCGAATGTGCGGGTTTTCAGGTAGGTATCCTGTGTGACGGCGCGTTGCAGGAGGTCTTCTAAGTCGGCTACTTCCAGCGATTTCAAGACAAATACCTGTGAACGAGACAGGAGCGGCGAAATGACCTCGAACGAGGGATTCTCGGTCGTCGCACCGATCAATACCACCGTGCCGTTTTCTACCGCTCCCAGCAACGAATCCTGTTGTGCCTTACTAAAACGGTGAATTTCATCAATAAACAGGATAGGAGGGGAGCTATTGAAAAACTGCTGGCTCCGGGCTTTATCAATAATATCACGCACGTCTTTCACACCGGAATTGATGGCAGACAGGTTGAAAAACGGTCGGTTGAGGGTATTGGCAATAATCCGCGCCAATGTCGTTTTGCCTACGCCCGGCGGCCCCCAGAGAATGAACGAGGCAATCTGTCCCGACTCAATCATCTTGCGTAATACCGAGCCCGGCGCCACCAAATGGCGCTGTCCCACATATCCGTCGAGTGTCTGCGGGCGAAGTCGTTCAGGGAGAGGTATCGTTGGTTTCATATTAATGTGCTGTATTGCGTATATTCCTATCATTTTTCATACTACAAATGTACATGATTTTTTTCAATAGACAAATAGATAGGATAGAGAGATAGGATGGAGTTGTGCCATAAATTTATTCATTATTCAACATAATATAAATTGTGTAAATTTTATATCGACTCGTTTATACCAAATAAAAGTATGTCAATATCGGTTTTCATAATTATATTTTGTCTCCGGCTGGTGATGTGATGATTTATCATAATAGAAAGGTATGAAACAATGATTTAAAAAGATGTATAACACGAAAGTTTAGTACTATAACAATGGAGTTATATTTTTTTATATTATTCTTTATATTCAGTATATTATGTGTGATTATAGCCGGCGTTTAAAAATACTCGTTAAAATAAAAATAACACTAAAATTCGGTACAAAAGTTACGGTCTGTGAAATTTTATGTATAATTGCAATTATTTTCCAAAATTTTAAAATAAATAAATAATTTTAAAGCAATAAAGTGATGACTACAAAACCACAAAAAAAGAAAACAATATCGAAATCTAATGTTAAACAGTCAGTTACATCGTCGGCAGCCAAAAAGTCCGCGGTGATAAGCCCTCCGGCACCAAAGCCTGCGCCGCCGCGTCGGGTACTCTCTGCGCCGGGGAATAAACGTCGGGTGGCAGTGAGTCAAAAGAATTTATCACAGGATGTGCAGGATGTGATGCGTGAGCGTTTTCCACGCGGGTATGTCGACTATATGGATCAAATCATAAGGGTAGATAAGCCCGACGGGTCGTTCTTCTACGCGATTACGTTAGAGGTAGAAGATGCTATTTATCTGGTAAAGATAGATGTGCCGATTGATACCGACTATGAAGAGGTAGAAAAAAAACTATTTGGCGGAGGCCATGGGGTGAACGACGACGGCCAGGAGCCGTCCGATTCTGAGGATGACGACAAGGATTTTATGGACGATGATGTGCCGGACGATGAATGAGCCGTTTCAACGGTTCATTTATGCGCACATCCTACCGGGTAGTATATCCGGCAGGTAGCGTAGGGGGAAAACGGATGTTTTTCCCCTGCTTATGGCTGAACCCGTATTCCTTTCTTCGGAATACGGAAGATATTTTTAGCTAAAGGTAAAGGCAAGGACGATGTGCTCCTCCAATTTTTACCTGCTTGTGTATAACGTCGGAAAGTTTATGTATATTTGTATCGAATTAAAAACAAATTGCCATGAAAACACACTTACCTTTTACTCTTGTTTTAACGATTTTATGCCTGTTATCCAGTTCGTTGGATGCGCAAACCGAATCGGAAAACGTTTTGTTGGAGCCACTCTCTTTTCCGCGAAATGAACTTAAAATTAACACTATAATGCTATTTTTTCCAGCCTTGGACGTGCATTATGAGTACTTAATTAATGATGAAAACGCCATAGGCGCGTCTGCGCAAGTATCCTTTAATGATTACTATTTTATTCCCTATCAAGCGCTCGGTTTTTACCGCTTTTATTTTGGGAAAAAACCGGCCGCCGGCTTTTTTATAGACCTAAATGCGTCGGTCTATGTATTTAAGAAATCATCCGATTTACTGGAATCATCGGACGATGTTTTTTTGACGAGGAGCAGGTCGGAAAGCGAATTTAACGGAGGTTTAGGGGTTAGTATCGGCGTTAAGTACCTTACCAAACGGAATGTCGTAGTGGAAATGATCTATGGCTTTGGGCGTTCGATTTTCAATGAGAATTTTTATCCGCGTTTTGGTATCACGATAGGGAAACGGTTTTAAGTAGCCTTTCCTCAGGATTAGTCTACGGTCTTAATAGAACGTCCGGTTGGCCGGCGGGCAGCAAAAAAGGGATGCGGTGCTTTCGCATCCCTCGCTGTTTTATCTACACGATACGTACTACGTTACGCGAAGAGCCATCGGTATAGGTTACGCGGAAGGTAATGGTCTTTTGCCTGTCGGTGGCGTAATAGAAAGTGAGCGGCACGCCCCACTCCGCCTGCCGGAAGTCGCCCTCCTCGTAGAACCGGACTTCGACGGCGTTATCGTCGCTGGCATCAATCGCCGCCTGTACGGAATCGGTGATACTCAGGGTCGCATTGCTTCCGAATTAGGCGGAAAAGAAACTGGAATAGAGCAGCTCCCACGTAGCGAGGGTTACATAGTTCGTATCGGACGGGATACCGTCGAACGCCGTGAAATCGACAAAGTCAATTCCGTAATCGCCCAGTAACCCCGACGGGACATCGTCGCGGTTCAGGTATTGGAAAACACTGTCTATCTTGCTGTAATAAAGCGGACAAATCCTGCGCTTGCAGCGGTTGGCATGCCAACGCCAACGCAATACTGATAAAAAAATAAATTTTTTTCATAGTCAGTTTTATTAATGTTGGCGCGGTGGTGGAGGTGGCGAGAGTCGAACTCGCGTCCAAACAAATCATCCAAATGTGTTCTACATGTTTAGCTTTCGATTGGTTTTCGTCGCGCCGCCGGACGAAAGCGCCCTTGCGACGTGCTTAGTCTCTGTGTTTTCATTGCGCGTTAGAGATATCGGCGCAACTATCTCTTAATGATTGATACCCCGTTTGCCAACCGGTTAAAGAGCGGAATCGTTTGGCGGGATACTCGTCGTACCGGCAACCTTGGCCGGCAAGATTAAGGTAGTGTGCTTGGCATACTACGCAGCGAGAGCTACATTTGTTTCGCCAGTTATGGCTTGCGTGTTGGGATTTACGGGCCATCAGCGCAACGCCCGACATGCTTACATTCCGATTCAATTTGCTGTCAAAACCAAAAACACCCCCGGAAGTGCGTGGCAAAGGTACGTTTTTTTTTTGATTGTGGAGGTGGGTACCCCTACCCTATCGTGCATGGGTTGGCGTTTATTTTCTTTTTCGTGCTTGTTGTTGTTGGCGTTGCATTTTTTCCAGTCGTTGTTGGAAGGTTGATTTTTTTTGTGGTTTTGCGGCGCGCGCTTGCATTTTGGCTAGCATTTTCTTTTCGTCGATAAAGAATTTGCGGATGATCCATGTTTGTATCATGGTGATGAAGTTCGAGAGCATGTAGTAGTAGCTCAGTCCGCTGGAGAAGTTGTTACAGAGTACGAGGAGGAATATGGGCATGAAGTATAGTTGCATGAATTTCATGCCGGGTTGTCCGGTTTGTGGGGTTTGCGCCATCATCATTTTGGAATAGAAGAAGGTGGATAGGGCCATGAGGAGGGCAAATAGGCTGACGTGGTCGCCGTACATGGGGATGGAGAAGGGTAAGTCGTGGATGGAGTCGTAGGTGCTGAAGTCTGTCGCCCAGAGGAATCCTTCTTGCCGCAGTTCAAATGATGCGGGGAAGAAGCGGAACATGGCGAATAGTATCGGCATTTGCAGGAGCATGGGCAGGCATCCGCCCATCATGCTGACGCCTGTTTTTTTGTATAGCGCCATTATTTCCTGTTGTTTTTTCATGGCGTCTTCTTGTTTGGGGTATTTGGCGTTGATTTTGTCGATATCCGGTTTTAGTAGTTTCATTTTGGCGCTCGATACGATGGATTTTTGTGAGAAGGGCGCTAAGATGATTTTAATGAAGATTGTCAGTAACAGGATAATGAGGCCATAGTTACGGATGAATCCGTTGAGGAGGTCAAAGGTTGGGATGATGAGCCACCGGTTGATTGGCCGGATGATCCAGCCGCCTAATGGGACTAATTTTCCGAAGTCGCGTCCGTATGATTGTAGGGTTTTGTAGTGGTTCGGGCCGAAGTAGAATTGTAGGGGGATGTTTGTTTGCGGCGCTCCGTCGTAGGGAAATTGCATGGCCGCCGTGCAGCGCATGAGTTCTTTGCCGGCATTGTCTTGGGGGCTGTTTTGGTAGGCGACTGAGGCGTTGTTGGAGTAGTTGGGGGCTATTAGGATGGAGGAGAAGAATTGTTGTTTAAATGCGATCCATTCTATTTTTGTGGTGATTTTTTTATCGGCGTTGTCTTTTCGTTCGCCTAAGTCGTCTACGTCGCCGGCGTTTGGGTATTTAAAGGCAACGGTTGAGTAGTTGGCTTCGCTGGCATAGTCTTTTTCTTGCCGCAATAGTGTGGTCGACCAGTTTAAGTCGACGGTGGTTACGTTGTTCGGTATTTGTGAGTTCATGCCGTTGAGCCGGATATCCAAGTCTACGCAGTAGGTGTTGTGCCGTAGGGTGTATGTATAGTCTATTGAGGCGTCGTCGGCTACTTGCAAACGGTAGGTTAAGCGTGCTACCGAGTCTGTTTCAGATAGTTGTGTTATTATGGGGAGTTCTACTGGGGTGAAATAGAAGGCAGAGGATGTGATGTTTTTGTGTGTAAAGAAATTTAATGAGAAGTTGTTATTGTCGCCGTTGAATAGTATGACGGGCAAGCTGTCGTGTGTGCGGTAATTTTTTAATTGAACGGAATAGATTTGCCCGCCTTTGTTGGTGAAGGTAATCGCCATCCGGTTGTTTTCAAGGGTTAGTAATTGTGTTTCATTTCGCATGGCGGCGGTTAGCGCTGGGGGGAGGTTTTCGTCAACGGGCGGCGGAGCGACGACGACGGGTGTTTCTTCCGGCGTTATGAGGCTATCCGGCCGGTTTGCCCGGCTGATGGAGTCTTGTTCGTGTTGCAGTCGTTGTTGTTCTTTTAATTGTTCCAGCCTCGCCGCTTGTTGTTTTTTTTGTTCATTCGATGAGTAGTAGGTGTACCCGATGAAAATGGCGCCTATTAAGAGAATGCCTATCAGTGTGTTTTTATTCATATTGTTTGTCTATCAATTTAATTTTGGCTTCAATCGAGGTTATTTCTTCTCTTGTGGCGGCGATTTTTTTATTGACGTCGGCCATTAAGGCGTCGGCGTTTTTTGATTTGGCGAAGAAGCCGATGTTGTTTTCCCACAAGGCAATGTCTGTTTCTAATTGACGTAGTTTTTGTAGCAGTTTATCGCGTTCCGAACGGATTGTGCGGTTGGCTTTGTTCGATGAATATTGAATGTCCTCAACGTGGTTTTGAAACCGGATGGTTTTCTTTTCGGGCATGCTAAGGTGTAGCGCCGAAAATTGCTTGTCGAGGGCTGTCCGGTAGGCTGTTTGGATGCGCTCTTTTTCTTTTATGGGGACGTATCCGATTTCAGTCCATTGGCGTTGGAAGTTTTTTAAGGCATTCAGGTTTTCTTCTACATTCCTGCTTGGTACAAAGTTTTCTATTTCTTTGATGATGTTTTCTTTCCTCTGTAAATTGCCGTCGTATTGTAAATCGATGGATTCAAAGTGTTTGTGTCGGCGTTCGAAGAAGTAGTTGCATGTGGAACGGAACCGTTTCCATACTATTTCGGTCTGGTTATTCCCTGCCGGCCCGATTTCTTTCCATTTTTTTTGCAAGTCGATAAACTGTTCTCCAGCTTCCTTCCAGTCGTCGCTTTCTTTTAGGGCTTCGGCTTGCTCAAGGAGGTCTAATCTTCGTTTCATGTTTTCCTGCGCTTCGGCTTTGAAGAGGGTGTAAAATTCTTGTTTTGCAGAATAGCATTTATCGTGCGCTTTTCGAAAACGTTTGAAGAGTTTTATGTTTTCGCGTTTTCTTGCAGACCCGATTGTTTTCCATGTTTTTTGCAGTTTTTCCAGTTCCCTTGTGAGGTTATTACACTCGGCGTTGTTTTTTATTTTTGTAGCGGCAAGTTTTTCGGCTTTTTCGCAGAGGGCAATTTTGGCCGCCAGATTTTTTTTCTGTTGTTCTCTTTGTTGTTCAAAATAATCTTGATGTTTTTTGCGGATGATGTTGCTTGCATTTTTGAAGCGTTCCCAGACCTGTTTACGCAGTTCGCGGGCTACCGGCCCGATGTCTCGCCATTGTTCATGATAGCGTTGTAGTTTAATGAAGGCGTTGGTAATGCTTGGCTCTAAAAGCAACTCCTCCATTTTTTCGCATAAAAGCGTTTTGGCTTCCAAATTTTTTTTCAAGTCGAGGTCTCGCAGTTCGTTATTGATTTTTACATAATCGTAAAAGCGTTCGACGTGGTATTGGTAGGTTTCCCAAATATCTTTGGTGCGCGCCAGGGGCACCGGCCCTGTTTCGCGCCAGTGTTGCTGTAAGGCGCGGAAGGCCGGAAACGTTTGCGTCAGGTTTTCCTGTTTATCGAGTAATATTTTCAGTTCTTCGATGATGGCTAATTTTTTCGCTAAATTTTCTTCTTTTTCCCGCTCCGCCAACTGCGACTGCTGTGCGCGACGCTGTTTATATTCATTATATAACTTCTTAAACTTGCTTTCCAACTCGTCGCTTGCAGCCGATTCTTCGGCGACGTCTCCCTGCTCTTGTAGAAGCAGTGCATAGAAAACGGATTTAATCAACTCGGCATCTTTCCGCAAGGTTTCCGCCGCTTTGTCCGTATTTGTCCGTAGCAGTTGCTCAAAAATGACGACTAATTCCTTGCGCGTCCGGTTGGCGTATTTCACCGTTATATTTTTTTCTGCTTCCTGTGCCGTTGCGTCCGGCTGGCTGTCGGCGTCGGGCTCTTGAGAGGGGGCGACTTCTGCGGGGACAGGCTCTTCTTCCGGTTCCAGTTGCGTTTCCGGTTGTGTGTCTACTTCCTGTGCCGCTGCGTCCGGCTGGCTGTCGGCGTCGGGCTCTTGAGAGGAGGCGACTTCTGCGGGGATGGGCTCTTCTTCCGGTTCCGGTTGCGTTTCCGTTTGTGCGATTATTTCCAGCAAGGGGTCTGCATCTTCTTGCACCGGCATATTGACGGCGCTGTCGGCGTCGGGTGTATCACATGCTTTTTCTTGCGTTACAGGTTCGGATTTATCCTGCTCGTCGGATGAAACGGTTCCTTCTACAGGAATCGTTATACTTTCGTCATCTCCCTTAGTAGGAGGAGCGAACAGCTCGTTTAGAGCAGGATTTTGGGGGTTGGTCTCCATATATATACAGTGTACTGATATTAAAATAAGAGGCAAATATATACATTTTAATTGGAAGTATAAAACGAAAGGCACAAATGGAAAAAAAAAGTCCATTATCTAATATCCACTTGCATTTTTTATCTAAAATCTATATCTTTGCGCAAGATTAGCAAGAACAAATGGATATAGGATTTTTTAAAGGAATATTAGTCGGCTTGGGTGCGTCCATTCCGTTAGGTCCGATAGGCGTATTGGTGGTGCAGCGGACAATCAGTAAAGGACGAAACTCGGGCTTTATCTCCGGTCTTGGCGCTGCTACGGCCGATACTATTTTTGCTGCGTTGGCTGTGCTTAGTTTGGCATTTGTACAACGCATTTTCGATGCGAACGAAACGTTCTTCCTTATTTTTGGAGGATTACTAGTGGCGGCTATCGGGCTGTCGGTCTATTTGACGAATCCTATCAAGCAATTGCGGCGCAAAAGAAGTGTAACCCATTCGTTTGAAGATTATATCTCGGTATTCCTGCTTACGCTTTCCAACCCCGGCGCTACTTTTCTAATGTTAGCGCTGTTTGCGTTAGTTGGGGTTGATGTCGACCAGCAATCGGGGGCGTTGAATATTGTGATTGTATTGTGGGGCGTAGTGATAGGCGCGGCGGCGTGGTGGTTTTTTCTGAGTTGGCTTATCAGTCATTTCCGGCAACGTTTCCGCATCCGGCAATTATGGTATATCAACCGGATTGCAGGCATTGTGATTATGGTGCTTGGCATTATTTCCGTATTTGGCGGGTTGGAACGCCTGCTGCTTCCGCTACTGCATTAAAAAATGGGAAACAGCATAGCACAAAGCCCTGCCGGAGGTGAACTCCTTTTTAACCAAACCCAAAAAATGTTGTCCATTAAAAAAAAATGCTATACCTTTGCCGCGTTGTTATAAAATTTTCCTGTAAAACAAACGAAAAACACGATGTATAATAACCGGAAATATTTTCCAATGAACGCTGAAATTAGTGAATGGCAAGGCTTCTTTGAGATGCCTCAATACTTTTTTGAGATACCTCCATACACTTCTGAGATACCTCAGAAACTTTCTGAGATACCTCAATGCTTCTCTGAGACGCCTCAATGCTTCTCTGAGATACCTCAATACTTCTCTGAGATACCTCAATGCTTCTCTGAGATACCTCAATGCTTCTCTGAGATACCTCAATGCTTCATGGAGGCGCCTCACAGCGACACGAAGCCCACGCCCGACTATCCGACGCCCACTGACTGGGAGGAGCTAATAAACAGCTCGTTTGCCACTCGATCGCCGATGCGAATGACGTTCAGCGGACACGACCGCGGAACACGACTCTTCCTCGCAGCCCGTTGGGAAAACAACCGCGGCGAAAAAGGTCCCTGGACAGAGATTTTTAGCGCAATTGTACCGTGATATACGGATTAGGGCGGAACCCGAAAAGCCTTTAACAGAGTAGGGAAAATTTTTTATAATTAAGTATTATGTTTTTAAATTATTTCAAACAGCACGCTAACCTTAGTAGGGGAAATTTTTTATCATGGGGATTATTGCTATTACTATGCATATGCGTGGTCTTTTCGT
>JAITKF010000090.1 GCA_031278545.1 Prevotellaceae bacterium | reverse complement strand
GCAAAGATAAGTATTTTTCAGAAATCAGGAGTTGCCCCCGCAGGCCATACCTGACTAAAAAAACGCCGCAGCAACTTTTTTTAAAACTGCTGCAGCGTCTACAACACAGAATGACGAATTACTTTGTCTGTTTAGTCGGGGTGATGTGACTCGAACACACGGCCTCCACGTCCCGAACGTGGCGCGCTAGCCAACTGCGCTACACCCCGGTTTTGCGGGAGCAAAGGTAGAAAAAAAATACAGTTAATAAAAATTTATCCGCCATGTGAGAAAAATAAACTAACTTGCAGCCCTGAATAGATTGTTTTGAGTGATGAAAAAAATCGTACTATTGTTTCTATTAGCGGTAGGACTGGGATGCCAGTCCTGCCATTATTACTCCTCGTTTTCGACGAAGGAGCGGGCGTTGATTACCGGCGGGACGGAAAACACGCCGTTCCGTATCCTGCAAACAACCATCCGGCAGGATTCGCTAAAATTGCGTAAGTCCTGTCGCGAGATTAAGAATTTTAACGATCCGGTGTTACCGTTGCTTGTCGAACGGATGAAAACCACGCTTGCCGCGGCGGATGGCGTAGGCATTGCTGCGCCGCAGGTAGGCATATCGAAAAGCATTTTCTTTATGCAGCGGCTCGACTTGCCCGGAGCGCCGGTAGTAACGATCATCAATCCCAAAATCGTACAACATCCCGACACGACGGTATGTTTCGTACGCGACGGTTGCTTGTCGATACCCGGTGTAAGCGGAAATTCCGTGCGCTACCCATGGGTCGAGGTAGAATACTACAACGAAGAAGGTGAGCTTATCAGGGAATGTTTAGAAGGCTATAGCCGCACGGAAACGTTTACGGCCGTCATCTTTCAACACGAATACGACCACCTGCAAGGCATTTTGTTTACCGATAAATTATGCAAAGAATAGAAAAAGTGAATACTTACGACCGACGTGGCGTGTCGGCATCCAAAGAGGATGTGCACAAAGCGATAAAGAATACGGACAAGGGGCTTTTTCCCCGTGCGTTTTGTAAAATTATACCCGATGTCCTTTCCGGCGACCCCGATTACTGCCTCGTAATGCATGCGGACGGGGCAGGCACAAAATCGTCGCTAGCTTATGCCTACTGGCGTGAAACGAGCGATATGAGCGTATGGGCGGGGATTGCGCAGGACGCGATTGTAATGAACACTGACGACCTCCTGTGCGTAGGCATTACCGACGGTATCCTGCTTTCGTCCACTATCGGGCGGAATCGCCTGCTGATACCGGGCGAGGTAATTGCCGCCATTATCGACGGAACGCAAGCATTCATCGAAAAAATGAACGCCCTCGGCATCTGCCTCTACCTGACCGGCGGCGAAACGGCCGATGTAGGCGATTTAGTACGCACAATTATTGTAGACAGCACCGTTACCGCACGCGCTAAACGCAGCGACATCATTGACAATGCACGTATCGCGGCGGGCGATATGATCGTCGGGCTGGCGTCGGCGGGACAGGCGATCTACGAAACGGAATACAACGGCGGCATAGGCAGCAACGGGCTAACGTCGGCGCGACACGATGTATTTGCTGGCTATGTAGGCAACAAATACCCCGAAACATTCGACCCGGCCATTGCAAAAGAATTGGTATATGCGGGCAGCAAACGCCTGACCGATATAGAACCGTTGACCGGTATGACCTACGGTAAGCTGGTACTGTCGCCCACGCGCACGTACGCGCCGGTCGTTCGTGAGATGTTACGCTGTTTTCGTCCGCAGATTCACGGGATGGTACATTGTTCGGGCGGCGGGCAGACAAAGGTGCTCCATTTTATCGAAAACCTGCACATCATAAAAGACAACCTGTTTCCGCCGCCGCCGCTCTTTGACGTCATTCGACAGGAATGCGGCTCCGGTTGGCAGGAGATGTACCGCGTATTTAATATGGGACACCGCATGGAACTGTATGTGCCGCAAGAAATCGTCCCGGCGCTTATCGCCATCGCCGCTGGATACCACATCGAAGCGCAAGTCGTCGGGCGCGTGGAAGCTGCGCAGGGAGCGCAGTTGACCATTGAAAGCGACAAAGGACGGTTTCATTACACCTCTTGATTCACCCACACTTATCTTGATTCACTCACATTTATCATTATCATGAAACAAATCATTCAGACCTACATTGAAGCAAATAGCCGGCGTTTTCTGGACGAACTCTTTGGACTGATACGCATCCCGTCCATCAGCGCGGAAAAAAAACACAAACCCGATATGCAACGCGCGGCGGAGTACTGGCAAAAAACCTTGTTGAACGCAGGCGCCGACCGAGTGGAGCTGTGCCCGACCGACGGGAATCCTATCGTCTACGGCGAGAAAATCATTGACCCACACAAACCTGTCGTCCTAGTATATGCACACTACGATGTGATGCCCGTCGACCCGCTCGACGAGTGGCTCTCGCCGCCATTTGAACCGGAAATCCGCGACGGGAAAATTTACGCCCGCGGCGCCGACGATGACAAGGGACAAGGTTTCATGCACGCTAAAGCGTTTGAACTGATGGTCTGCACAGGCACGCTGCCCTGCAACGTGAAATTTATGATTGAAGGCGAAGAAGAAATCGGATCGGGAAGCCTTGTCGAATGGTGCAAGAAGAATAAAGAACGGCTCCATGCCGATATCATAATAGTGTCAGATACGGGGATGATTGCGCCCGACGTCCCTTCGATAACAGCCGGCCTACGCGGGCTGTCCTACGTCGAAGTAGAAATCACAGGGCCGAACCGCGACCTGCATTCAGGACTGTACGGCGGGGCGATAGCCAACCCTATCAATGTATTATGCCGCATGATTGCCGCCCTGCACGACGCCGACGGACGCATCACGATTCCCGGCTTCTACGACGATGTACAGGAACTACCTGACAACGAACGCGCACGATTAGCCCAAGCGCCATTCTCGTTAGATAAATACCAAAAGGCCTTAGATATTGGCCAAGTACAGGGCGAAAAAGGATACAGCACAACGGAACGTACCGGTATCCGTCCGGCATTAGACGTCAACGGCATTTGGGGAGGCTACACAGAGGAAGGCTCAAAAACTGTAATCCCCTCAAAAGCCTTTGCCAAACTGTCGATGCGCTTAGCGCCGAACCAAGACTGGCAAAAGATCACCCGCCTGTTTACAGGCTACTTTGAGCGCTTGGCTCCGGCGTCGGTAAAAGTAAAGGTAACGCCCCATCACGGCGGCCCACCCTACGTATCGCCCATCGACTCGGCAGCCTACCGCGCCGCCGAACAAGCCCTGACCGAGACCTTCGGTACATCGCCTCTGCCATTCCGCAGTGGTGGCAGCATCCCTGTTATCGCGACCTTTGAAGAAATCTTAGGTCTCAAGTCCATCCTGATGGGATTCGGACTGGGAAGCGATGCCATCCATTCGCCCAACGAGAACTACCCCCTCTGGAATTTCTTCAAAGGCATCGAGACCATCCCATTATTCTATGCAAACTTTACACGATACATGGGTGAAACGTAAAGCATGTCTACGGGGTGCAGGACATCCCATCGGGAACAGAATTAACCGTAGCCTTATGCTGCGCCGCCGCATTCGGCACAGCACAGCGTTGCGCTGCATATAAAAAATACTCGTCCTACGACAGAGGAAACATTCCTGACGATGAAAAGTACGTTTCCTACGTCGTAGGGAACCTTATGTACCTTGTATAGCCGATGTAATCGTATTACCTTATTAAACTACTCAAAATTTAAATGCGTCGACCCTGCTTGCCGTAAAAATAAGTTTCACTCTTTCTAAAAAAAACACTACATTTGTAGCGAAATTTAATATCTTTAATCATGAACCTGAGACACACTATGAATCTCCCCCGCAGCGGCGCCGAGCGCCGGCTCTCTTAATTAAAAGAGGGCCATCTTTTCTAATGCTATTGTACAGTTTTGTACGCGGAGTGGCCTTAGCCCTCCCCGATGACATATTACATCCGCACATAGCGGCGTCATTTTTTAGCTCCTGAAAAAGGAGTGTACTATTTTAACATAAATAAATTTTAGAAATTAATTAAAAAATAAAAAATATGAAAAGAATTATTGTAAAAACAGCAGCGATAATGCTGATTTTGGCAGTCGTGATTGCCTGCGGGAAAGAAAAGGAAAACAAGAGTTCCTTGCAAGGAACTAAATGGAAACTGTCCGGCTATGTGGATGTCTCTACCGGAAACATGATAGACGCCGAGCCGGCAAATTGTGAACGATGCTATACGCTTACTTTTGATACCGAAACGACCGCATCGGGATATTCTGTATTCAACCTGATATCCGTTTCGCTCGTATCAGAAACAATATTTAGCGTAGATACAGAAATGGACGATAGTCTGAATGGTAATGTAACCTTGTTTTATAAAGCAATAGAAACGGTTGATTCTTACAAATACGAAGATGCCGAATTAAAGTTTTTTTATAATAATAAACAAAATTATTTACTTTATAAATTGATACAGTCATGAAAACGATAAAGATAACAGTCGTATTATGTTTTGTTACATCTCTGCTAAATGCACAAATTGTAACGGCCGAACAACCTTTGGGGCTAAGTGGTAGCGACGCGGTATTAACTACAAATATCAGTGATGCCATTGTTTTGCCCGTTCCGAATAGGGTTCAAATCAGCAATTGAGGATCAAATTAGGGATCAACAGTCCCTTCCATTGCGTTTTGCCTATCCTGTACCTGTGAATTATACATTAGAAAACTCCGGCGTATGGCAAGATTTAGACGACGGTAGCAGGGTTTGGAGATTAACCGTTAACTTACCCAATGCTTTATCTGTCCATGCCTTGTACGATAAACTCTGGTTGCCGGAGAGCAGTAAATTTTTTGTTTATAATGCTGAGACGCAACAATATATTGGCGCTATTACATCCGAATTTATTGGAGGAAACAAAGAGAATCCCATAGAATTTGCCACTGGAATTATCTATGGCGAAAATATTACATTTGAATATTATCAACCGGCATTTGTAGTGGATTCTGCTATTATATCTATCTCGCGCATTGATTACGGCTATCGCTATATTCATAATTCAAATGAAAACATACTTTTTAGTTTTGGAGATGCTGGGAATTGTCACGTCAATATTAATTGTTCGGAGGGAAATAACTGGCAAATGGAAAAACATGCTGCTGCGAGAGTAATGATTGTTAGTCCAAATGACTCCGGATGGTGCTCTTGCGCCATGGTTAACAATACTAATAATGATTTTACGCCTTATGTATTAACGGCCAATCATTGTTTGGAAGGATTGGATGCCATTAATAACAATAATGCCAGTCAATGGATATTCTATTGGGAATATGAACACCCCGGATGTAATAACAGTACAACTCAGCCGACTTTACGAACTACTATAGGAGCCACTGTAATTGCCAATAATTCCACTTCGGATTTTGCCTTACTTGAATTAACACAAGATCCGCGTAATGCTACAGGAGTTACCCCCTATTATTTGGGTTGGGATAGAACCGGAAATGCCGGTACAAGTGCTGTAGGAATACATCATCCTGCCGGAGACGTAAAGAAAATAGCAACATTAAATAATGCAACAACAAGTTCAGGGAGTTTTTGGCAACATTATTGGAATCAAACAGTTAATGGGCATAGTGTTACAGAAGGCGGGTCATCGGGGTCTCCCCTGCTTAATAATGCACATCATGTTATTGGACAATTATATGGTGGATCGTCTCTAAATTGTAGCAATCCGAGTCAAGACCTCGCCATGTATGGCAAATTCAATGTTTCGTGGACAGGTAATGGAGCATCAGATAACCGTAGGAAATTACAACCATGGTTGGACCCCGCTAATGCAGGGGTATCAACTCTTAATGGAATTGGTTTTTCTTCTATCTCCGGCACTGCTACCATCTGTACCACCCCTGCTACCTATACCCTCTCTTCCGGTACTGCCTCCTCGTGGAGCGTAACGCCCACGTCGGCCTTCAGCCTAATTTCGACGTATACTGCATCAGCGGTAGTAAAACCCTTACATCTTTCGGGTCAGGCGGGCACACTCACGGCTACAGTACACTCATAATGATGCCTGTGTACATTTTGTTAATAAAAAAAG
>JAITKF010000060.1 GCA_031278545.1 Prevotellaceae bacterium | reverse complement strand
GCTCTTTCGGGGGGCCTTGCAGGGCGCTGGTTTCAGCGCTACGTTCAGCGTTCATTGGAAAATATTTCCGGTTATTACACATAGTGTTTTTCGTTTGTTTTACAGTAAAATTTTACAACAACGCAGCAAAGATATACTATTTTTTCTTAATGCGCAAAATTTTCTTTTGGTTTTGGCTATTTTTTTTGGAGGCGCGGTGGAAGATGTCTCTCCTGCCCTCCGCTTTCCCTCCGCAGGTTTTAACCTGCGGTAAATAAAGTGCCATCCCTGCGGGACTTAGGGGGATAGTGGCTGTGGCGTGTTTGTATGCTTCAGCTTACGGATAGGGCACAAAAATACGACCTTCATTTTAAACTGCAGAATCAAACAAATCGCTGTTCAGACAATTGCCAATATCATCAATCGGCAATTATCAATCGCTTCAGGTGGCAAAATAGCAGTTCGCCTGTTTGCTCGTCGCGCAGGTGCATGCCGTTGCCCTCGCAGTAGCGGTAGGAGCGGCAGGAGGCGCAGATGCCGGTTTTCGTCCAGCTTTTATCGCGAAATACGGCATAGCGGTTTTGCCAGACGTCGGCAAAATTATCTTTGTAAATATTTCCCTGAATAAAATTCGCCCGCAGGTTCGGGCAGGCGGAAATAGAGCCGTCGCACAGCACCGAGGCGATGCTGATACCGGCGCGGCAAATAAAAAAGTGGTCGCGTACTTCGCCTTCGTAGTTGCCTAAGAAGCCTTCGCAACCGTAATTCAGTTTAATGCGGCCTTCGGCGCGGGTTTGGCGGATAAAATCGAACAGCGCCCTAAATGCCGGCGGTTCGAGTTGTAATTCCTCGTGCATAGCCGCCCGCCCTATCGGGAATATTGTAAAGATTCGCCACTTCTGCACACCTATTTGTATCAATTGTTTTTTCAGCGTCGGAAGCTCTGCAAAATTCCGCCGGTTGGCGCATGTTACCACGTCGTAGCGGAGTTCGGACGTGCGGGCTAAAAGGGCGACCGCATGGAGCGCATTCCGGTAACTTTTCGGCGAACCGCGCAACCAGTTGTGCGATGCTTCCAGACCGTCGAGGCTTACCGTTACCGACTGCAAGCCGGCGCCGAGCAATGTGTTGAGACGGGGCCAGTCCAGCCATAGCCCGTTGCTCACAAGCCCCCACGGGAAACCCCGTCGGTACAGTTCCTGCCCGATTTCGGCAAGGTCTTTCCGCAGCAGCGCCTCGCCACCGGTTAGCACAATCATCGTTTTATGGGGATTGACAAGCCCTTTGAGTTGGTCGAGGGCACGGAAGAAATCGGCCGCCGGCATATCTTTCACTGACGCCTCTTTTTTGCAATCGCTCCCGCAATGCAGGCAATTCAGGTTACATCGTAATGTACATTCCCAAAGAATATAGTTCAGTTTATGCAGGCGGCTTTCGTTTTTCCGGAATTGCCGGAACAATTCCAACGCCAGCTTCTTCCGTAAAGGCAGGCGGGCGATGTCCATTATCAGTTCGGTGTAAGTTCGGTAAGGGCGATGTCCAGTTCCTGCGTCGCTTCGCCCTTGTACCAATGCCCATCGCCGCCGGTAAAGACAGGGTCGGTAAAGACGACGGTAACGGTCGTGTCGCGGTATGCGCCGTTGGCGTCGCCGTCCGTGTCAGAAAATTCCAGTTGGAAGGCGGCTTCGTCAATAGAAATAGTGTTGGCCACCACATGGTAGTTTCCACTCGCATCCGTCCACGCCGAATCCAGCGAATACCATAGCGGTTCTCCATCGAGACCCCAGTGGGAATCTTCCCGCATCACCACTTTTATCTCCCTCACCGGTTGATTGGATTCGGCCGCCGTTACACGACCATTGATACGGTACTTAGCCGACGGCGTGCCATATTCATTCGGCGCATTCTCTACGCATGAGGCAAATCCCAGCAGGGCTAACAGTCCCGCAATAATAGCATTCGACAGTTTGAAAATATGTTTCATATTGATTTGGTATTAAAAATACGATACAAAGATAGAAATTAATTCCTTTGTATAAAAATTTTTCCATACCTTTGCGAATATTAATTTTTTTAAATAAAAAACACAATTATGAAAAGGGGATTTTTATTCTTTTCGTTACTGTGCTTTGCAGGCATAGCCGAAGCACAAGATATTGTACTGCCGACTCCTGTTAAAACAGGCGGCAAGCCATTTTTAGAAATTGTTAACGCCCGCCATTCCGAGCGTACGTATGTAAAAAAGGAACTGCCGGCGCAAGTCATATCCAACCTGCTATGGGTGGCTAACGGTTTTAACCGCGCCGACCGACGCACCGTCCCGTCGGCCATGAACAAGCAGGAAATGGAATTGTACGTCGTATTCGACGATGGCGCATACTTTTACGATGCCGCGCAAAACATCCTGAAATTAGTAGCCAAAGGGAATTATAAAGAAGCCCTGGGACAACCGAACATCACCGACAACGCGGCATTGACCATCGTCATGGTGGCCAATTTAAACAAATCGTCTATGGACATGGCACGCATCTCGACAGGCTGCATCTCGCAAAACATTTACCTGTTTGCCGCCTCGGAAGGACTGGGAAGTGTAGCGCGTGGCTCGTTCAGAAACGCGGAACTGGCACAAGCCTTACAGTTGAACAGCCGGCAAGCGATTACGTTAGTGCAGCCGGTGGGCTATCTCAAATAGTATTAGGAATGAACCAAACCAACCGTTCAGCAAAATTTATTTGCTTACTTCAAAAAGAAGTACTACCTTTGCACACTTTTTGAAATTAAAACAAATTAAATTAATTAACACACAAGTCAATTGCTTCAAATTATGGCAACGTATTTAACAAATGAGAAAAAGCAAGAGATTTTCGGACAGTACGGGAAGTCTAATACCGATACCGGTTCTCCAGAGAGTCAGGTCGCGTTATTTTCCTACCGTATCAATCATTTGACCGAACATCTGAGGAGTAACAAGAAGGATTTTAATACCCAACGCGCCCTCCTCAAATTAGTCGGCAAACGGCGTCGCCTTCTGGATTACCTCAAGGAACGCAATATTGAACGGTACAGGGAAATAATTAAGGCTTTAAACCTTCGAAAATAAATGCAGTAAAAAGGCAACTCGATTGCCTTTTTCCTTTTTACAAATGCTTGTAAACACTCTCCGGCAAGCGCCTGTAGGATAAAAGAAACAAACAAAACGACTCGTCGGGAGTCGCGGGGAGACATAAATAAAAATGATGACTATTATAAAAAAGACCATCCCTCTGAGCGATGGCAGAGAAATCGAAATTGAAACCGGCAAACTGGCGAAACAAGCCGATGGCGCGGTTGTAGTGAAAATGGGCAAGACGATGTTGCTGGCTGCGGTTACCTCCGCCAAAGAAGCCAAAGAAGACGCCGACTTCATGCCCTTACAAGTAGAATACAAGGAAAAGTATGCGGCGGCAGGCCGTTACCCGGGCGGATTCCTCAAACGCGAAGGACGCCCGAACGATTCGGAGATTTTAGTCGCACGACTTATCGACCGCGCCTTGCGACCGTTGTTCCCCGACGATTTCCATGCGGAAGTGTTTGTAACCGTAAATCTGATTTCGGCTGAAAAAGACATTATGCCCGATGCCCTGGCCGGACTGGCCGCGTCGGCAGCCCTTGCAGTGAGCGACATTCCGTTTGGCGGCCCGATATCCGAAGTCCGCGTGGCGCGTGTCAACGGCGAACTGAAAATCAATCCGACATATCCGGAAATGGAGAACGCCGATATTGATATTATTGTCGCCGCCACATACGACAACATTATGATGGTCGAAGGCGAAATGAAAGAAGTAAGCGAATACGACATGCTCGAAGCCATCAAATTTGCACATACCGAAATCAAAAAACATTGCAAAGTGCAAATGGAAATGACCGAAGAAGTCGGCAAAACCGAAAAACGCGCCTACAGCCATGAAACTAACGACGAAGAACTGCGCACCGCCGTCCGGGAATTTTGCTACGACAAATGCTACGCCATTGCCAAATCAAATACCTCCAAACACGAGCGTACCGATGCGTTCGACGCCCTGAAGGAAGCATTTTTGGAAACTATGCCCGAAGAAAAACGCGAAGAGAAAACAATTATGGTAAACCGCTACTATCATGCCATTGAAAAGGAAGCGATGCGCAACATGATTCTGGACGAAGGCGTTCGCCTCGACGGTCGCAATACCACGCAAATCCGTCCAATATGGTGCGAAGTAGATTACCTGCCTGCCGCCCACGGTTCGGCTATCTTCACCCGCGGCGAAACACAGTCGCTCACCACCGTTACGTTGGGCACTAAATTAGACCAGAAAGAAATCGACGAAGTGCTGGTACAGGACACTCAACAATTCGTTTTGCATTATAATTTTCCGCCATTCTCTACAGGCGAAGCAAAACCTGCCCGCAGCACCAGCCGCCGCGAAATAGGACACGGCAACCTGGCCTTCCGCGCCCTAAAACCGATGGTTCCCATTGGCGAAAACAATCCGTACGCCGTACGGATAGTGTCCGACATCCTGGAATCGAACGGTTCGTCGTCGATGGCCACCGTATGCGCCGGCACGCTGGCGCTGATGGACGCCGGCATCCAACTCAGGAAACCCGTGTCGGGTATCGCGATGGGACTGATTACCGACAAATCGGAAAAAGGCGCACGATATGCCATCCTCTCCGACATCCT
This sequence comes from Prevotellaceae bacterium, assembly GCA_031278545.1. Lineage (GTDB taxonomy): Bacteria > Bacteroidota > Bacteroidia > Bacteroidales > UBA932 > JAIRKX01. The sequence continues at coordinate 7,112 of JAITKF010000060.1, read as the reverse complement.
TGGCGACGAAGACCATTTGGGCGATATGGACTTTAAAGTAACCGGCACAAAAGACGGCATTACGGCCACACAGATGGACATTAAAGTAGACGGACTCCCCTACGAAGTGCTGGAGCAGGCGCTCGAACAAGCGAAGCAGGGACGCTTGCACATCATGAACGAAATGCTCAAAACCCTCGACGCTCCACGCCCCGAATTAAAACCGCATGTACCGCGCATCGCCCAGCTGATTATCCCGGGCGACTTTATCGGCGCAGTAATCGGTACGGGCGGTAAAGTAATTCAGGAAATACAAAAAGTAACCAGCACAACTATCACCATTACCGAAGTAGACAGCAAAGGCATTGTCGAAATATTCGGCGAATCGAAAGAAAGCCTCGACGCCGCATACGAATGGATCAAAGGCATTGCTACCATTCCCGAAGTCGGCATGATATACACCGGAAAAGTTACTTCCATCTTGGAATTTGGCGCCTTTGTCGAAATACTGCCAGGCAAGGAAGGATTGCTGCACATCTCGGAAATGGCATGGAACAAAACCGCTAAAGTCGAAGACGTCGTCAATGTCGGCGACGAAGTAACTGTCAAACTGCTGGAAGTAGATGAACGTTCCGGCAAACTGCGCCTGTCCATACGGGCGTTGCTCGACAAGCCCGAAGGCTTTGTCGACCCCGAACGCCGGCCAAGACCCGCACGGGGAGGCAACAGTGACCGCCGCGACGACCGCCGCGGACGAGACCGTGACCGCGACCGCGACCGCGACAAACGGAGACGGTAACCGTATTCATCAGACGACACTTAAAGCATAACCTCTAAAATCACATTTTATGAAAAAGATTTTACCTATTCTATTATTAATCACGGCTTTTACCGCCTGTCAGGTTACTCAGAAGGAATCCACCCAATGGACGGTCAAAACGATAACAGTGCGTGCCACTGAATGGATATTGTCTGGCCGTCCCAACGAGTTAAATTCCTACTATTACGTCGACAAATCAATTTCGGAATTAACCTCGTTCGTATTTAACGAAGGCGTCGTCATCGGCTACATCCGAATCGACAATGATATAAAAAATCCCCTACCCTACGTATTACACAAAGGTGAGGCCGACGCTTACGGGGAATACCTCTGGACACAAACCTTCGACTTCGATTTTTCGCCCGGCAATGTACGCTTCTACGTTACCTTTTCCAACTTTATGACCGGCGAACTGCACCCCGAAACGGAAACATTCGATATTGTGCTGATGTGGTAAAACAAGTGCCTGAAAATTAAAGTCTAAAGACAGTTTTCATAATTATATAAACGAACCGTCCGCCGAACCTTCTATTCGGCGGACGGTTTTTTATTGCGGAAGCCGGACAATGAATAACCAACCGGCGCGGAGGATGATTACTCTGAGCAGAATATTACGGAGAAACTCGCCATATTACTGAGATAACACCCATGACTGCTTACTGCCTGTACCTCGAAAGGATTGTTATAGCAAGGATAACCGGAGGGGCAGCGAATAGTATTCGTACCGGTGGTGGTAGTGGTGGTCAGCGCGCCGGGCGCATAAGTTGGGGCCGTGGCGTCGCCGATATTGGTCATCGAAGTAGCCGCCGCGCCGCTGTACCATTGGTAGCTTACGTCGCCCGCGCCGCTGCTCTGGGTGGCGGTCATCGCCGTCGGGACGGCGTTATAGCAAATGCTTTGCTCATCCACTACCGTTACCGACGGGTCCTTTATAACCGTCAGAACATAGTTGCCTTCCGACGCCTGCGGATTGGTGTTACAGGTTTGGTCATTGACCCTGCGGGTGTAAGTATATGTGCAGGCTACGGCGGCGTCTTCCATAGGCGGGATATAGTCCTCCGCCGTCGCGCTGGATATCAACACGCCGTCTTTGTACCATGAATAAGAAAGCTGGCCGTCGCCGCCGCTAAAGGCCGCAATACTGGTAATAGCGTTTGGTGCACCGCCCACGCAGACGGTCTCGCCGGACGAGGGAATAGTGCCCGTAACAATGGACGTATTAACCACAAAACCAGGGCAGCCGGTCGAGTCGGTGATAGAGGTAATGCACGTCCACGCGCCGAACGTGTGCGAGGGTTCGATAATATTTCCGTTTATAATAAATGGAGGAGTACCTTTTAATATATCCGCCGCCGCCGGGAGTGGCCATAAGCGGAAAGTGGAATAGTTCATCACTTTTTGGGGTATATAATCTCTTCTTAACACATAAACCTCCATTTTTAAAGAGTAATAAAATAGTTTTTAATTTATATGATAAAAGACGGGCGCCCGGTATGGTAGCGGGAACGTGTTCCGACAACGCAGGGCATCTCCCGAAGGCGCGGAGACATGTACCCATGGCATTAGGACTTGTCCTAACGGCTCGGGTATACGCCACAAAAAGGTGGAGATATATCCCAAAGATGTATTGGTAAGCGAATTACCAAATCCCTTATACCGCAAGGATTTTGTAAAGGAATCCGCTGTAACTAATTGTGTGCTATCGAGTCGTGGGGGTGTTGGGGGATAGAATTAAATAACAGAAAAGCAACGTTCTCTGAAAGGATTTCGGGATTCGTTACTGCGTTAGCGGCGGTATGAGGATTGCGATTCATTTTAATTCTTAGGGTTTGGGAGACTTACCAGCACAAAGATAGAGTATTCCCGTTGAATAATATAAAGGCTACATATTAATTTTACATTAATTTTCTACCTGAAGTAGAGAGTGTTGCGTTGGTTGTTTCTAAGGGGAGAGGCTGCGCCTGCCTGCCGTTTTTATTTTTGGCTTTTTAATTGTCTTTGTCGTACGGCTTCAAAGAGTGTGACGGCGGTGGCGGCGGCGACGTTGAGCGAGGCGATAGGGCCTCGCAGGGGGATGTGGACAGCGGCGTCGGCCAGTTTTAGGATGGCGGGGGATATGCCGACGTCTTCGGCGCCGGCGATGATAGCGGTAGGACAGGTGAAGTCGGCGGCGTATAATGGTTGGGTGGCTTTTTCGGTGGCGGCGACGATATGTAGTCCGCGGGCTTTTAGGAGGTAGATGGCCGTCCGGATGTTTGGCGTTCGGGCTACGGGAATGTGGTGCAGCGCGCCTGCCGATGTTTTGATAGCTTCGGTGTTGATTGGCGCCGCGCCTTTGGCAGGCAGTATGATTAGGTGTACGCCGGCACAGAGGGCCGAGCGGGTGATGCCGCCGAAGTTCCGTACATCGGTAACGCCGTCGAGTAGCAGGACGAATGGTTGTTCGCCGCGACGGATGACGTCGGATACGACGGTGTCTAAGTCGGCGTATTCAATGAGGGGCACGTAGGCGACGACGCCTTGATGGACAAGCGGGGTGAGCCGGTTGAGTTTTTCTGCGGGGACGTATTGCACCGGTATTTTCTTTCGGGCTAACGTGGCCTGCAGCGTACGAAATAGTTCACCGTCCATGCCTTGCTTGAATAGTACCCGTTCAACGGCGCGGCCTGCTTCGACGGCTTCTAATACGGGACGTAGCCCAATGATAAAATTTTTGTTCATATTCGCATCTCTAATTGTTGTGTTTTAATATTTGTAAATGCTTTTGATGACGGCGTGTTTTCCGTTGGTCAGTTTGATAAGCAGGATGCCTGCGGGACAGAGGGAGAGGTCTATTTCAAAAGGGATGGCATGAAATTCTTTTGAGAGGCAGGTTTCGCCGGCAAGAGTGTATATGGTTGCGCTGACGTCGGAGGATGTGTGGTGTTGCATTGTGATTTGTATGGCGTTTTTTGTCGGGTTAGGCCAGAGAGTGGCGTCGAGTGTGACAGGTTCGTAGAGGGTGATTTGGTCGGAGGCGATGTTTGATGTATCGACGTGGTTGGCTACTGCAAAGTAGAGGGTTTTTATGCCGGGGGGTTCCGGCAGGAGGGCGACGGGGATTTCGATGTAGGGGAGCCATTGGCGTCCGACGCCGTCGGGGTCAGGGGCTACGCTGTATACGACGGGAGAGCCGTTGGCAATGGTGTGGTTTAATGTAACGGTACGGTTGGCGGTGCATTCGTCGCCGTTGTTTAGGGCGAAGGAGGTGATGCTGAGAGAGGGCGCTTTGGGGAGGTAGTATATCTCGTCAGAGAGGGTGGGTGTTTCACCGCGGTCGTTTCGTAGTCGGGTGTAGACGGTGCGGAGGCCGGTGTCGCCTTCAGCTAATGTGTAGGCGAGTATGTCGGGATTGTAGGACAACCATGTTGCATTGTGCAGGTCGGGCTGTTCGCTTGCGATGTATTCCGCCGGCGTGCCGCCGGTAAATGTGTATGTGAGGCGTACTGTGCGCGCTGTTGTGATGACGTCGTTGTTGTTGATGACAAAGCCACTACCGGTGAATATGATGTCGGATAGCGTCGTGAGATATACTTCCTGTACGTGGTCGGCGGCGAGAGTTAGCGTGCCGCTGACCGGGTGATAGCCGTCGTGCATAACGGTGTAGTCGTAGGCGCCGGTCAGTATGTCCGTAAAGGTGTATTGCCCGGCGGGATTGGTGATGCCGGCAAAGGTAATCGTCGCGTCGTCGACGGGGGCTGACGTCTGCTGATTGCGTATGTCGAATGTAACGGAATGGCGTGAAGATGCGTCGGGGTGGTATATTCGGATGTTGTCGATTGCGGCAGGCGGTTGCGCGCCGGTATTGTCATCGTTGATCCAGCTGAAGACGATGCGTTTGGTTGTTCCCGCGTAAGCGGTGTTTAATGGGATGTTGACGTTCTGCCAGTCGGTTGAGAGGTAGTAGCGCCCGACGACCGTGCCGCCGGAGAGGGCGACGCCGGGTAGAGGTATTATGTCTGTATCTGTTATTCGTACTTCGAGGAAGTCCCAGGGGGTGTTATCGCTGTATTCGCCGACGCTTTTCCAGTCGAAGGAAAGGTGGGTGGTGTGGGTCGTAGCCGGAAAGGATGCGTCGCAGAAGAAGTGGGCAACGTTCCGTCGGGTAATTGTGTAGCTGTTGGCGTCGCCGCCGTTATTGGAAATGTATATTGATTTGGCGCCGGATGCCACCGTGGCGCTGCCGGCGACCCAACGGTTTTCCTGTCCTTCGTGGATGAATATCCATCCGGCAAGGGGGGATTCAAAATTTTCGGCGAATGGAATGTCCTTCTGTACGGGTTCTCCGCGGATGACCGCGATGGAGTATATGCGGCTTGCGTTTCCGTTAGTAACTGTTACAGCAAGGATGTTGATGCCGGGGTCGAGGTTCTTGAGGCCGAGTCCGCTGAGGCCGGCGGTTGGGTCGTTAGCGGTGGCGGATACGGTTACGGCGGTAACGCTCGCGGCGACATTAACCGTGTAGTTGCTGATTATTGGGTTGAATGCCGGCGATAGCGCGCCCGGTTCGACGGAGAGGCTTTGGAGCATGAGGTCGGGCAGGTTTTCGCCATAGCGTGAGGTAACGTATTTTGTGCGTTTCAAAGTGAGTACATTATTTGCTTTGGCGACGTGGCCTACGGGGGTTTCTTCAAAGAGGACGTCGGGGGAGGAGAAGTAGTAAATTCGAGGACGAGTGACGCCGTCGGAGAAAAAACTTCCACTTTCGTAGGTCATCACGGTGCTGTAGGATGTGCCTCTCGTGGTAACGCCCCGCCATCCGGCGGAGTAGGAGAATAGTCCGGGTCCCGGCTGATAGTTCTGCTCTGCGTGGTGTCCGCAACCCATTGTGTGTCCGATTTCGTGTACGACTGTATGCGACCAACCGGATTGCTGGACGCGGCATAGGGCAAAGGCCACGTCGGGTCGACCGGCTTGGTCGGGGAGCAGCCAAGCGACGCCGCCTGTGAATGTTACTTCGGGGATGAATACTACGACGTCGGCGGCATGTTGTTGTCGTAACCAGTGGATTTCGTCCATGTAGCCGTCGTCCTGCCCGGTGATGAGCTCCAAGTCAAGGAGGTTGTTAAATTCGACGTAGTCGGTGAGGTGTTTATAGGCGATTTCAAAGGTGATTCCTGTGCCGGAGTTAGCCATCGTCAGGTTGGCTATTTGCATGGCGCGGTCGATAAGGTCGTCAATGTCTGTAACGGTGGCGTTGTTGCTCGCCCATTGGGCGGCGGCCGGGGTGTATACGAATAGTAGTTTGACGACGACCGGGTCTTCGAGGTCGTCATCAGCAATCAGGGGCGATGCGTCGGCGGATGGCGACAAGGAGCGGTTTTTTTTAGCGGTATGGTCGGGGGCGTCGGCACAGCCTAATTCTTCGGTTTGCATGGCGGAGATTTTATAGTGCGAGAGATAGGTATTGCCGTCAATGGCGGCGATGAAAAAGCGGGCGTCATGTTCGGGCAGTTCGGCCATGACAGAGATTCCTTTGTCGGAAATGGAAATGTAGCAGTATCCTCCGGGCGATCCGGCTATACGGGCGGTGAGGCCTGTAATGCCGTCGCTGCTGCGTGCGACCTTTACGACGGTAGCTTTGTAGCGGGCGTCGGGGAAGAGGTCGAGTAGCAGGGTGTCGCCCCGGTCGCCGGACGAGAGGGTTTGCAGGCGCGGGTTGAAGTCGAAGCGACGCACTCGTTCGGCATTATGCAGGGCCGCCGGCAGGGGGTTCCCTTCCGGCAGGGGTTGCAGGGAATGGCGGGAGGTTGCGTGGTGGAGGGTTATTGTATTTTGCGCAAGCAAACGGCGGCTCGTAACGCCGATGAGCGTAAGTATTATCAAAGCCGTCGGGACGGTTTTTGCGAAGGTGCGGTAGGCATGCGAATGAGTATTCATGTGGTATGGAAAATGAAACACAAAGATACAATTTCTTGCGGACTATTTCGGGGGCGGTTGCCGGCAGGGGCAACGCATTTAAATTTTACGTAGTTTGATAAGGGAATCTTTGCGCCAAGGGTTAACGCCCTCACAACCGGAAGCTAAAGCATACGGTTAATAAAGTATTGTCCCAACAGACGTGGCCTGCGTAACTCTTCCCCGCCAGCGGGGGTGGAATAGTTCTTAGTTCTTAGTTCTTAGTTCTCAGTTCTTAGTTCTTAGTTCAAAAAAAATTCCTCTTTTTTCAACTTTTTTTGGCTGATTTTAAAAAAAGTCATACCTTTGCCGCCGGTACCGTTTTTTTTGATTAAATTTCTTGTTTAATCAAAACCCCTTTCTCCATTCTCTTTTT
>JAITKF010000029.1 GCA_031278545.1 Prevotellaceae bacterium | reverse complement strand
AGAAAAACGACTTTGTAAAGCATGTTATTGAAAAATTAGACGATATTTTCAATTTTTCGGAACAGATAATAGCGGCGATTGAAGCGATAGATAAAAAAGCATAGCTTGCAATCTTTGCCTCGTTTATTACCTTCTGTATTACCACCAAAGACAAATCCCGTTGAAAATCAACGGGATTAAATATTGAATCGTACCCGGAGCCGGGGTCGAACCGGCATGTCATTGCTGACACTGGTGTTTGAGACCAGCGCGTCTACCAATTCCGCCATCCGGGCAATATGTCAAAGATTTGCTTTGGGAGTGCAAAGGTAGTGTTTTTTTATTTTCATAACAACTAAATTAAGACTTTTTTCTCAGTCGTGTTTCGGAGTGCCCCCGAAGTACGACTTTCTTCTTACCTCTGTTGCATTTACTCTTTGATATTATTTGCACTGCATTCTTAATCTCGTAAGTACGCGCTTGGTATCTAATGGAAAATCGCTGTTCATAATCCATGCGTAGTACGCCGGTTCTTTCTTTAGTACGTCGGCGACACGCTGCCCTTTGTGTTTGCCGAAAGTAATGATGGGTTCGTCGTTATCGTTGAGAATAAACCGGCCAGCATAATCCAACATTTTTTTATTGTTGGTAGAATATGCGGCGAGGTCGGCGACGTCGTTGTGTAGGACGTCGTAGCGGTCGAGTTGCGATTGTAGCACTTCGTAGGCAGCTCTTGTATCAACTTCGGCGCAGTGGGCGTTATCCAGTTTTTTGTTGCAATAGAATTTATAGGCGGCGGTCAGGGTGCGGGGTTCCATTTTGTAGAAAATAACTTGCACATCAATTAATTTTCGATTGCGAAAATCAATGTTTACGCCGGCGCGGATAAATTCTTCGACCAGTATCGGAATATCAAATTTAATGATATTGTAGCCGGCAATATCGCAGCCTTCCATGTACGCAGCAAGGCTTTTGGCAACGTTGGCGAATGCCGGACAATCGGCCACGTCGCTGTCGCTGATGCCGTGGATGGCTTGCACTTCTTGCGGAATGGGGATGGTCGGGTTCAGGCGGCACGTTTTGCTTTCTTCCCGACCGTTGGAATATATTTTCAGCAAACTTATTTCAACGATGCGGTCTTTAGCAATATCCAACCCTGTGGTCTCTACATCGAAAAAGATAATGGGATTTTTTAAGTTCAGTTTCATTCCTTCTATTTGAGTAGTTGTGGTAATACCTTTTGAAGTTGTTCTACGGTGATGTCCTTACGAAGGATGATTTTATCTTTGTCCAATAAATAAATAAGGGGAATGGCATGGATGTCGTACTTGTCGTATAGTCCTTGCGAGCCGTCAGGGTCCCAGACGTTAATCCAGTTATATCCTTTTTCAACAAGGTAGGGAGTCCAGTCTGTTTTGTTATTATCTACATAGGCGGCATATACTTGCAGTCCTTTGTCGCGGTATTGCGTGTAGACTTCCCAAATCATTGGGGTTATTGCGATGCAGGAATGGCATTGCGGATTGTAGAATAGCAGTACGGTATAGGGCGCTTGTACATCGTAGAGGGCTATGGTTTTGCCTGCCGAATCTTGCAGAACCAGATTGGTGGCGGGCGCTCCTTCCGGGTTCAGCTGCGATACTGTTACAAAATGCCGGGTTCTTGCGAGAAAGGCTTTGTCTTGCCATTCGGCAGAATCCCGGATGATGTATTTTTCTGCAATCGCCGGCGCTATGCTTCCCAATTCGGGGTAGGGGGCGCTACGGAAAAAATCGTAGCGGTTGCGCACGATGTATTCGTATACTTCACGATTGGCTTTTGCTTTATTTATGAGAAATTCGGTGCGCTCCATCAGCACATCCTTATCCAGGGGCAGGATGCGCAGATAGTAGATACGGAACGTGTTACTCAGGAAAGGCATGCGTAGTATCCGCGCATCTGAAAAGTCGATGTTATCAAAAAAATGTTCCTTGTAATAATTGAGGTAATAGACCTGCATGGCTGAATCGCGGTTAGCTACCAACGGCGAGATGGAGGGTTCCGGCGCGGCCGGCTCCCGTACCGATTTCAGGAACAGCGCCAATGTGCTATTCGGATAGGCGGTGTATACTTCGCCCCATTTATTTTGCACATCGACTCCGAATTGCTTCAGTCGGGCGCTGATAGCGGCTATCGAATCGGGTAGTTCTTTATATTGCTCCATGCGGGCATTCAAGGCCTGTGCTTGCTGTTGTTTGCCGCTAAGAAAATGCAGGCAGCCGGCAAAAAATTCATTTTCCGGCGAACCGTGTACTTCCAAAGATGACATTCCGACTGTCCAGTCAAACGATAATGCAAAATGTTGCGGTTCGCCGTCGGTAATAAATACGTCTACAAACGGGTTTTGTTCGCCTTTCAGATAGACCTTGTACATACCGGCTTTTAACGGCTGCTTGCCGGCGAATACGACGTTACCGCCGGCATCGGTCAGCATTGAATCGATGAGGGTTGTTGCGTCGTCACTGTACATCGCAAACCAAACTACCGTATTGGCCGGTGCGCCGCCGACAGTTACTTTTATCGAATAGTTCTGCGCCGGTATGCCGGCGGCTGTCGGATGAGCGGCTGTCTGTCCGGCAAGAAGAGCGACTGCCGCTATAAGGATACATTTTTTTATCTTCATAGTATTTGTTTATTCAATGATTTTGCGGTTATTCTTCTGGCGAGTTTATGGCTTTTTTATCAATATAAAAAGGGAGTAATTGTTCCAGTAGATCGTGTGTTACACGGCGGGCAATAATTTTTTTATCTTTATTCAACAGGTATATTTGCGGCGTGGTTTGCACGGTATATATTTCCCGGAAATTGGTTGTTTCGTAAGGATCCCATGTATTGATCCAGTCCAGTTCGCGCTCTTCTACAAATTTCTGCCACGCCGGCCCGTCGCGGCCGATATATACGCAAAACACTTGCAGGCCTTTTTCGCGGAATTGTTTGTAGGTATCGTAAATCAACGGGATTTCCTTCTGGCAATGGCCACAGTTGGTATCGAAAAATATCAGCAGCGTGTACGGCGCTTGCACGGAATAAAGCGAGGTGTATTGGCCGGTCAGTTGCTGCATCTGCAAATCGTGCGCCGGCAGCCCCACAAGCGAATGCCGGTTGAAGCGCACATATTCGCGGATTTGCCGCATAAATGTCGTGTCTTTTTCGGCCCATGGCGCTTTGCCGGCAAGATAATAATGAGTAATAAGGTCGATGACCACCGCTTCCATCCCGATGGCGTAGTCAGGCGTAATGGTGAGCGTTTTCCACTGGATATATGTGTTAAACAAATGTCCAAGGCAATACATGAACATGTCATCGCTGCCTTTGGTCTTGTCGAGTATCCGGTGTACGGCGGCAATCACCGTATCGGGATGTTGGGCGATTTTAGTATTAAAATACGTGTCGAAATTTGGTTGGAATACGGGGGTGTTCAGCAGGCGTGCATCCGTCAAATCGAGGTGGTCGAAAAAGTGGTTTTTCTCCCATTGGTAATAGTGAACCCAGCGGATAGAATCACGTTGCGGATGGTCGTCCGGGATATCCAACTCAGGCGCCGGCGGCGCTGGCTGTACCGACCGAGCGAGTGTCGCCAACAGTTTGCCCTTCCATTTATTTATGACGCCGTCGGTATATTCTTTTTCCTCGTTGGCAATATGTTTCATACTGTCTACGGCGGCGGTGCGGAACATCGAGTCTTTTTGCGCCTGTTCCCTCAATCGTCGCGCGTCATTTTGCCGTTTGCCCATGAATTTTTGAAATTCGACAAATGCCGTATTTTCCGGCGAGTTTTTAAAACTAACTTCAACCGGCGCATCGTCGTTTTTCTTATAGCGGATAGTAAATTGCTGGCTTTGTTCGTCGGATATAAGGAATTCGCACAATTGCGTATTCCCCGCTACCAATATGTACATACCACCCGCCAGCGGTGTATTTTTGGCAAACACAGCGTAACCTCTCTTGTCGGTTTTGGCCGTATCGCGTGCATATTTATTGTTCCCGCTATGTACAGCCAACAGTATCGTCGAATCCTGTAATTCGTCAATCTGCACGGTAATTTGATAGCCTTGCGCATTCGCTAAATAGACGCCTAATAAGGCCACGATGCTCATCATTCCTGTTTTCAACATACGCATTTCCTTTTATGAAAGTGCAAATTTAGAAAAAAATATTGAAATTGCCTTCGATAGTATAGGGTTGACGGGATGAAGAGTTGAAAGATGCGGGGTTTTGCCGTATTAAGCCATATCCTTGCAGCATGTCGGCGCCTAAGCCCATCCGTTCGCGATTGGAGGTAGTCATATAATTTACCGTTTCAGTAGCCTGATCAAAATAAGGCTTCATAGTTACGAAGCAACCAGTCATCTATTCTACTCATATTTTTTATTTTTGCATTTCGTTGAATAGTAATTTATTTATTGAGCCACACGATTGAATTGTGGGGCCACACATCCTGATTGTGGAACTACACATTTCGCTTGCGGAGGCGCCCGCACGTTTTGTTACATTACTATAGTGTGCCGGATTATGCAAATGACCGTATTTTTTAGTTTTTATTTTTTGTTGTTCATGATTCATTAATAAAAGTTTTTCCTCGAACTTCGGCTAATCTATCACACACCGAATGTAGTATATCTGAGTGTAGCCGGTATTTTCTTTTTCCAAGCAATCCCACGCCCGAATGGTACCGAAAATGTAATGATATTCGTTTATAAGAGCAAAATAGGGTCGGTCATCTTCATTAAGCCCGCCGGGGATGGTAGCTTTGTTTGCGCACATACATCGGAGTTCGATTAGTGATGGCATTCGTCCGCCACGATCTTCGCAGCCTGACTTTCCCGCAAGAGCATCGCATATCATGTCATATGGTTCAGTTGTCTGATATAATCGAAAGCCTGAGCATCCCGGCACACAGTTGCTGTTGATTGTAACTACTTTTGGCGATGAGGTTGTTCCGACACAATGGGTATTCTTGCCCTCCACGGTGTAATTACCGGTTGCGGTAGCCGAGTAATTGGAGCTTGTTCCTGATTGAACTTGCGTACTGTTCTGATACCATGTAAAGGTGGTGGCGCCGGTAGCTGTTGCATTAAGCGTTACAGAGATAGCCGGGCAGGTATTGCTGGTATCGCCGGATATAATAGATGCAGTGCCTACGGCAGGGTGAACGGTACCGGTAACCGTCAGCCGCGTGGCGCTTACGCAGCCGGTAGAGGTATTCCTTGCTTGCGCATAATAGGAGGTAGTGGCGGTTAAACTCGGTGAGTAAGATATTGTGCCGGCCGCTATCGTTGAGCCGCCGGAGGAAGCCGCATACCAGTCAATGGTATATCCGTTCGGCACGGTGGCGCTGAAGGTTACCGCCCCGCTGCCGCAGCGCGAATTGTTGCTGGCGCCGGTGGGTGCCGCCGGAATTTCGTTTGCCGCGACCGTTGCCGTCGCCGCCGCCGATTCGCAACCTAAGGCGGAGCGGGTTGCGACGGTGTAGGTTGCGTTGGCGGTTACGGTTACGTTGGTGGTGTTGCCTGTTTGCCATGCGCCGTTGTTAAATAAATAGGAGGCTGCGCCTGCGGTGGCTGTCAGTAAAACATCTGTACCCGCGCAAACGGCAGTACTGGCGGCGGAGAGGATAATATTGGTCGGGGCGGCTTCGACTGCGACCGTTGCCGAAGCTGCCGTAGCCGTCTCGCAGCCTAAGGCGGAGCGGACTTTGACGGTGTAGGTCGTGGTGGCGGGTACGGTTACGGTGGTCGTGTGGGCGGTTTGCCATGCGCCGCCGTTAAATGAATAGGAGGCGGCGCCGGCGGTAGCCGTTAGTTTAACTGATGTGCCGGTGCAGACGGTCGCGCTGGCGGCGGAGAGGGTAATAGTGGGGGCGGCCTCGACCGTCAGCGCCCAGCTCCCTTCTGAGGCCAGCGGCGTGATGTTACATGTTTGGTCTTTGACCCTGCGGGTGTAGGTGTATACGCCGACGGTGTCGGCATCTTCCACAGGCGGGGTATAATCCGCCGCCGTCGCGCCGGGGATTAATACGCCGTTTTTGTACCATGAATAGGAAAGCTGGCCGTCGCCGCCAAAGGCCGCAATGCTGGTAATAGCGCCCGGAGCGCCGCCCACGCAAACGGTCTCGCCGGTCGAGAGAATACTGCCGGTAACAATGGACGTATTAACCACAAGGCCCGGGCAGCCGGTGGAGTCGGTGATGCTAGTGATACACGTGCCCGCGCCAAAGGTGTACGAAGGCTCGGTAATCGCGCCGTTAATAATAAAAGGAGGGGTACCGCGCAGGGCGTAGCCGCCGCCGGATTGCAGGGTGGCATTGGGCGGATAGTCGGAGGCGTAGACGCAGGCGTTGAATTTGGTATTGGCGGGGGCGGCTAAGGTGACGGTAACGGTGGCGTTGAACGCTCCCGAAGGGTTACCGGCCAAGTAGAAGCCGCGTCCGGGCAGGACGACAGGGTACGACAGCGTGCCGGCGGTAGCCGTAGCGCCGGTAATCGTGGCCGACGTCCATGCGCCGGTCGTGCCGTCGGTGTTCACGATGCGGTAGTCGGCAAAGAGCCATACCGTGTCGCGATGGTTGGGCAATGTGGAAGCAGTCGTCCAACCGACCTCAAAGGTCAGGGTAGGCGTGGCGCCTGTGGTGATACGCAGGTTCGATACCTGTACGACGCCCTGTCCGTATCGACTGTTTTTGGACAGCAGAGTGTGGTGCGCGTCGAGCAGCTCGACGCAAACAATACGACAAATCCGCCGACCGTTCGCTTCCGCGTCTATTGGGATACGCAGCCCGATGGCAACCGCCATCGCGATACCGTGTGGCTGTTCGTCGATTACCAGCCCATC
>JAITKF010000012.1 GCA_031278545.1 Prevotellaceae bacterium | reverse complement strand
AAACTATGGGATAAGATTAAAGATTTGTCAATAAATGTTTTTACTTCGGATCATTGGAAAAGCTATGAAGAATTTGTGCCATCGGAAAAACACATTCAAACGAAATCAGAAACTTACACTGTTGAAGGATATAACAGCAGGATAAGACATTACCTTGCAAGATTCAAGAGAAAAGAAAAATGTTACAGTAAAGCGGATTACATGATTTAAATCTCAATAAATTTATTATTTCTGAAACTCAATAATGAATTATCTATATCTATTTAACAATGCCAATATTTTATTTATGCTTAAAGACAAAGGTAAGAAAAAACCGCCTGTTCGGGCGATTGTTTCGTTTGGTGGTAAACAGTACCAAAAGCATATTGGAACAGCGGCAAAAACAGGTGCCGGAACAACCGCGACTTCCCTGCAGGGGTGGAATCAGTCAAATCACGCCACGCCCTTCGCATTCTAAAATCCATTGAACGACCAGACCAGCGTAGGCAGCAATAATACAAATCCCAGCGCTACGAACAGCAGGATGTATTTAAATACCCACCGCAGCCATACGGCATATGGGATACGGGCCATCCCCAAACAGCCGAGCAGGACGCCGGAGACGGGCGTAATCATATTCGTAAAACCATCGCCGAACTGAAAAGCTAGCACAGTGGTTTGCCGCGATACGTGTATCAAATCGGAAAATGACGACAGCAGTGGCATCGTCAGCGCCGCTTTGGCCGAACCCGAGGGCATGACTACATTCAACGCCGTTTGAAATACGTACATTACCGCCACCGACGCCGTCTCTCCGACGCCCGTCATCGTTTGCGATACGCCGTAAAGGATAGTGTCAATCACTTTCCCGTCCTGCAGGAGCACGATGATACCGCTTGCCAACCCTACCACCAACGCCGGATTCAGAATGTCCCGCACACCTTCGAGGAATAATCTGGTAATAGCGCCGGCCTTCACCCCGTTGGCCGTGCAAGCGAACAGCCCCATCGCCATAAACAGGGCGGCTATTTCCATGATGTACCATCCGTAACCCAACACGCCGACGATAAGGTACAGTACGGTAAAACCTAACAGGTTTAAAATAAAAAAATGCACCGATTTCCGCAAGGCGACAAAAGCCGTTAGCCCAAATAACCCGGCGAGCGCAGGCAATATCGGTGCGGAAAACCGCAAAGCGCCCACAGTAATGGTCGTTGTCGGCGAATGCACTGCGGCGACGGTCATTATTCCTGTAAGGACAACGCCAGTAATCCATGCGGCGCGCGGCGTATGATAGTCCGTCGGCGCATCCTCTCCGCCGGCATTCATGCGGACGCGCCAGTATTCATCAATCTTATATACCGGAGAGCGTTGCGGCGATTTCTTAACGCAGTTGGCATAGCGCAGGATGATTATAAGGAACACCAGCGTCAGCGCCACCCAGCACACCAGCCGGTATTCCAGTCCCGAAAACAACGGTAGTCCGGCCAGCCCCTGCGCAATGCCAATCGTAAACGGGTTGGTCATAGCGCCCGCAAAACCGACATGTGCCGCCATATAGCAAATGCCCACGCCGGTAATCGAATCATAGCCCATCGAAATAGCCAGCGGCACGAAAATAACCATACATGCAATCGTCTCTTCGCTCATCCCGAATACCGCGCCAAACAAACTGAACAGGACGACTATCAATGAAAGGATAATGTTATTGACGCCCACTGCCCGCAGCAGCCTGTATCGCCCGAGACGCTGCGTCCCCCGCAGGAATGCGGCTATACCGACGACTATCGCGCGGCTTTGATTGAGCATCCAGAACGCGCCGCCGACAATCAGAATAAAAATAATGATGTCGGCCTTATCGACAAAGCCTTGAAAGAAGGCCGAAAGAATCTGCCATGTCTGCGGCTGTCCAGCGACCGGATGATAAGAATCGGACGCCACAATCGTCCGCGGCACGCCGTTGACCTCCTGTGTTTCGCGCAGGTATTCGCCGCCGGGAACAACCCATGTAAGCGCCGCCGCGCCAACCAGCAGAAAAAAAACAAGCGTAAAAGTATCGGGAATTTTTTTCATCTGTTATATGTTATGTATAAATTCAAAATCCATTAAAGGCACACATCGCGCATCCCATCTCGTATACGTTGCAGACGGTGGCGGATGGTGGCGCGGACGGCGTCTTCGGCGATGGCCGCTACGTTTTTTTCTATAAGCGCATATCCCTTTTGCTTAAGCGCGTCGTCGGCATAATCTTCCAGATATTCCGCCAAAGTGAATATCGCATTGGGCGTACAAAACCGTTTGATAAAGCCGGGCGTCGAAAACTCCATAAAATGCTCGCCGGTTCGCCCTTTGCGGTAGCAGGCCGTGCAGAACGAAGGAATAAAACCGCCGTCGAGCAATTCGTCGACAACTGTGGCCAGCGTCCGCACATCGTTGAGTTGAAATTGCTCCCGGTGAAGGTTCTGTACGCTGTGTGACGCGTCGGCATAGCCGCCCAGTTCTAATTTAGTGCCGCCGTCGATTTGGGAAACGCCGTAATACAACACTTCTCGCCGGACAGATTCGCCCTCGCGGGCAGTGCAAATCAAGCCGGTATAAGGCACTGCCAGTCGCAGGATAGCGACCAGCCGCGTAAAGGCCTCGTCCGACACGGCGAATTGCACGTTTGTATTGACATACGAGGCGGCCTGCAACCGGGGGAACGAAATCGTATGCGGTCCTACGTTATAGCACGCTTCCAAATGATTCGTATGCCGCACCAGCGCCATCACCTCGAATCGCCAGTCATATAAACCGAACAGCGCGCCGATGCCCACATCGTCCAATCCTGCTTCCAGCGCCCGGTCGAGTGCCGTCAGCCGGTTGGCATACGCCTTTTTCGGCCCACGCGGATGATACATTGTATAGCTCTCCGGATGATAGGTCTCCTGAAAAATCTGGTATGTACCAATACCCGCCGCTTTCACCGTCCGAAAACCGGCGATATCTAACGGGGCGGCGTTGATATTCACGCGCCGGATTTCGCCATGCCCTTTTTTGACCGCATAAACCGTCCGCACCGCTTCGGCGATATATTCCGGCGTGTATCCGGGATGTTCGCCGAACACTAAAATCAACCGCTTTTGCCCGTGATCTTCGAGGGCTTCCACCTCGCGAATCAATTGCTGTGCGTCCAGCGTAACGCGCACCGCTGCATCATTAGTCGCACGGAAACCGCAATACGTACAGTCGTTCACACAATAATTGCCCACATACAACGGCGCAAACAGCACGATACGATTACCATACACTGCTGTTTTCAATTCCTGTGCCGCTTCTTTAATGAACCGGACAGCTTCAGGACTTTCCGCATTCAGCAACACGGCCACCTCCGACAACGATAGACGGCATTTAGCAAGCGATTTACGAACGACGTTCTGCACGCTATACATATCGCCACACGCCGTCTGCAAATATCGTTCGATTTCGGCCACATCAATAAATGGCTGCATCGGCGCATCGGGAAGACTATATTTTTCAGGAACAAATTGCATACCTCAACTTTTAGTTCCGAAAGGTACAACATTTCTGGCAAGTAGCAAAATGCGTAAAGGGTGAAGAAGATGCCTCACGCTTCACCTTTAAAAATATCAAAAAATATCACCATCTACTTTAGTATGTTTTTTTCGTGAACTGTATATATATAAATATGTAAACACAAACTCTAAAAGTTGAAATGAATGACGCAATATTGATAGCATATCTTACCGACACACTTCAGGAAAAAGAACACAAAGAAGTAGAAACATGGTATTTGGCTTCAGAAGAGAATCAGCAATTACTGGAGCAAATGTATTATACGTTATTTGTGGCTAATCGCGCCCATGCCTACAATCAGGTAGATATAAACAAATCGTTTCTGGAATTAAAAGCAAGAATAGCCCAACGCAGGCATAAAAAGACGACAGTGCAATACGTCCTGCAATACAGCTGGCGAATAGCCGTAGCGGCGGCAGCCGTATTTGTCGGCATTGTCGTATTGAATGGCATACGCTCGGTGGAAAGCGCTTCCGCACCGTTTACTATTGTAACCAATCTCGGCGAACGCACACAAACCATCCTCCCGGACGGCAGTAAAGTATGGGTCGGAGCTTGCAGCAAAGTAGCTTATTATCCGGCGACATTCTTCACCAAAGAACGCCGGGTGCACTTAATAGGAGAAGCCTACTTTGAAGTAGAAAAAAAGGAAAAACAACCGTTCATCGTAAATAGCAACAATAAACTGCAAATAACGGTAATCGGCACAAAATTTAATATTCGCTCTAACGAAGACGACCAATATATTACCGCCACCTTACTGGAAGGCGCGCTCCGCATAACCGCTCCCGGATGGAACGGGAAGGAAATCATAATGAACTCGCAGGAACAGCTTCGGTTCAATCAGGAAACAGGTCAAAGCGACTGGTATCTATGCCCGACGGCCAAAGAGTACATCGGATGGATACACGGCAAACTTCACTTCGAACAAGCGTCGTTAAGCGATATCGCAACCTATCTGGAACGATACTACAATATAGACATCACAATTACCAGTGAAAGTCTGAAACACGAAAAATTCACCTGTGATTTTGAAACGACAGAAAACATTTATCAAATCTTCTCCATTCTCAAAATGACCAACAAGTTTGACTGTAAAATACAAAACCGGCAAATTGAGCTATCGGAAAGGAAACGGTAATGTAAATTAACATAACTTTCACAAGCGCTCTTAATTAAAAACGATGAGAAAAAATTAACAGAATGAAAAGAACATTACAAACCGATGGACAGCCTATAGCGCTAAGCCATCACAAGCATTTAGGAGTATGGGGATGGAGAACAGGCGTGGCCTTGCTCGTCATGCAATGCCTTACGCTCTCTGCGCTTTTTGCACAAAATGCACGTGTTACATTGAATCTTAAAGATGTCCCGATTA
>JAITKF010000057.1 GCA_031278545.1 Prevotellaceae bacterium | reverse complement strand
TCTTAGTTCTTAACTCTTAACTGTGAACTGTGAACTATTCCACCCCCGCCAGCGGGGGAGGATAGGTGCTGACGGAGGTGGACTTCATGCGTATTTCAAAAAAAGTACTACCTTTGCTTTTGAATCAAACGAAATGTATAATTAAAAAAATTTAAGTTTTTATGAAAAAAAGTGTATTAATTGTATTGTTGACGGCATTTTCCGTAAGCATGTATGCGCAAAGTTATGAAAAATCAATCGGGTTGCGTTTAGGGAAGCCGTTAGGTCTTACCTACAAACAATTTGTTACAAATCAAAATGCGATTGAAGGCATCCTTGACCTTGATTTGTTCACGAAAGATGCCTTTAACCTCTGCGTTTCGGGGTTTTATACATGGCAATGGAATTTAGCCAATGTAAAAGGGCTTGACTGGTTTGTAGGGCCGGGCGCTTCTGCCGGTTTATTTTTTGTCAGTGCGGCAGGAAGTACTATTTCCGACTTTAACGTTTCCCTGAATGGTTTGATAGGCCTGGAATATAAATTCGACGGCATTCCATTGGCCATTAGCGCCGATTTTGGCCCCCGTTTTTATTTCCTTAACAGTGCCGGATTCTATTGGGGTGGCGCGCTGAGCGTTCGCTATACATTCTAACCCTATTGCTTGGTGATTCATTCAGAAAAGCAACTTGCTACAACAGGTTGCTTTTTTGTTCGTATATTTGAATGTTTTTTAAAAAGTATGAGAAAATTGAATATTGCCATTGTGGGCGCTACGGGCGTAGTCGGACAGGCGTTTCTAACCGTGCTGGAAGAATCGCCCTTGTGTATCGGGCGTGTTTATTTATTGGCGTCGGCGCGGTCGGCCGGTAAAAAAATGCTGTTCAGGGGGACGGAATATACGGTCGAAGCTTTGACCGAACCGTCGTTCCGGCGCGGGGCGATTGATTATGCCCTGTTTTCGGCCGGAGGCGCTATTTCCAAGATATTTGCTCCGCTGGCGGCGGCAGCCGGCGCGATTGTGGTCGACAACAGTAGCGCATGGCGGATGGACGCTAACGTGCCGCTCGTAGTCCCCGAAGTCAATATCGACGATGCCCGCCAAACGCCCAAAGGAATTATTGCCAACCCCAACTGCTCGACCATTCAGGCGATGCTGCCGCTTAAAGTCCTCGCCGACCGGTATGGGTTAAAGCGTGTCATTTATTCCACTTATCAGGCGGTTAGCGGCGCAGGGTCGAAGGGTATTCTTGATTTGGAAGCGACGCTGCGTGGCGAACGTCCGTCGCATTTCCCCTACGCTATTGCCCGCAGTTGCATTCCCCACATCGACCTGTTTGCCGACGACGACTATACGAAGGAAGAGTTGAAGATGGTGAACGAAACACGGAAAATCCTGCACCTGCCCGCGTTGCCTGTAACGGCTACCTGCGTGCGCGTGCCCATCCTCAACGGACATAGCGTGGCCATCGTAGCCGAAACCGAACGTCCGTTCGACGTTGCGACGGTCAGGCAACAGTTCACCGAATTTCCCGGCATAATAGTGCAAGACAACGTGGCCGAAAAAATATATCCGGTAGCCGAGTTGTCCATCGGTCGCAATGAGGTGTTTGTCGGGCGTATCCGCCGCGATTTGTCGCAACCGAACAGCCTGCATATTTGGTGCGTGGCCGATAATATCCGTAAAGGAGCGGCGGCGAATGCGGTGCAAATAATAGAACATTTAGAGAACCATGAATTGAAAATCAGAAATTAGGAGCTAAGAATATGGAACATCATAATCCCATCAATTATAATACGGCGTTGACGCGTGCGGATGGCTACTACGGGTCATTTGTCGCTATCGTAACACCTTTTGATGGCGACTTAAACGTAAATTTTGAGAAATTGACGGAGCTGGTCGAATGGCAAATTGCCGAAGGTAGCAGCGGTATTGTGGCCTGTGGCACCACCGGCGAGGCGTCTACGCTGGACGACGACGAACGGCTGGCCGTAGTCGCACATGTGGTTAAGGTGGTCAATAAACGCATTCCTGTAGTGGCCGGCACAGGTTCCAATAATTCGCGTCATAGCCTGCATTTGAGCCTATCCGCCGAAAAAGAGGGCGCCGACGGCCTGCTGCTCATCACTCCTTATTATAATAAAAGTAACGACGAGGGACTATACCGGCACTTTAAATTAGTTGCCGACGCGGTTCATATACCGATTATCGTATATAATATACCGGGGCGCACCGGGTTGAACATCCCTGTGCCGACGCTGAAACGTCTGGCGCAAATAGAAAATATCGTAGCGATTAAAGAAGCCGGCGGCAATCTGGATTACGTGCTGAAAATAGCCAAAGAAGCGCCCAACCTTGCCATTCTCTCCGGCAACGATTCACAAGTGATTCCGATTATGTCGGTCGGTGGGCGCGGGGTCATTTCCACCTCCGCCAATGTCTTTCCCAACGCGATGGCCGCGATGTGCGATGCGTTTGCGCAGGGAAACACCCGCGAAGCGGCACGCTTACAGGTGCTGTATGCCAATGTCATCGAAAGTTTATTTTTAGAAGTAAACCCTATTCCGGTAAAGGCCGCGATGAACTTACTGGGATGGAACGTCGGCGGCTACCGCTTGCCGCTATACCCGATGAGCGAAAAAAACAGGACGGTATTGGAAGAAGAACTGAGGAAGGCAGGGGTGTGCAAAATGGAGAAAAGGAACAATCTCACGGGAAAGAGATATGAAAATAAAAACAAATAAAAAACATCAAGTCATTGAAGAACTGTTTAAAATCTGTCAGCAAAAAAAAGATTTTATTTTTCATAATGACAGTATAAAAGATATTTGCAGGGAAATAGGGTTTGGCAACCCATTTGATATAACAAAATTGGATAATAAAACAAAATTACCTGATATCTTGTTCAAAAATAATTATGCAATTATCCATATCGGAAATGGGAAACATAAATTTGTTAAAGGAATAAATAAAATTTACCATGATTTTGAGCCGATACAAAAAACAATAGATTGGACATATAAAAAATCATTACTTAACCAGTATAATACCAGTGAAAGTAATATCTTGTCTGTTGCCAATAATCAACGGATTTTACATCATTTCCTCTTCGGTAAGGATAGTGAATTTAATGATATAGATATTTTAAAACGTCCTAAAACGTATTTCCCGCATCGAACAAAAACTTCTTTTGAATATTACATGGGGAAAAAGACAAAAATAGAACTGCATAATATTCAAATCGAGGTTGGCCTTACGATAGAATTTCAAGGGGTCATAGGGATATTTGAAGTCAAGAACGGCAAACCCGACAATTTTAACATTTACCAAATTTATCATCCCTATTTGTACTATTACAATGCAAATAAAAACGAGAAAATTAAAGGGAAAATTAAAGATATATTCTGCGTCTATGTTACCCGCGAGAAATCACACACCTGTGATATCATCAAACTATGGGCCTAT
Source organism: Prevotellaceae bacterium (assembly GCA_031278545.1). Taxonomy (GTDB): domain Bacteria; phylum Bacteroidota; class Bacteroidia; order Bacteroidales; family UBA932; genus JAIRKX01. The sequence goes on along the minus strand of JAITKF010000057.1, from coordinate 8,267 downwards.
ACGTTTGAAAATCCCTTAGACATAACCACTATTAAATTTCTTAAATCAGCATCTTACAAACTTATTAATCAATCTTAAAAACATGATAGAAAAATTCAGGAACAAGGTTTTTAATGAAGACGTCATGAGCGTTTTATCCAAACTGCCGAATAACAGTCTGGATATGGTGTATGGAGATCCGGATTATAACGTGGGTATAAACTATGCAGGAAAAAATTATACAACAAAATGGAACGAATATATTGATTGGTATATCAACCTCACAAAAGAATGCATGCGGGTTTTAAAACCGTCCGGCAATTTATTTATGATAAATTACCCTAAGCAAAACGCCTATTTACGCGTGAAATATTTAGACAATTCTGCCTATGATGTTCATGATTATGTATGGGTTTATAACACCAATGTAGAGCATAGTCCCAAAAAATTCACAACAGCTCATCGTAGCGTTTTACATGCAACAAAAAGTAAGGATAATGCCTTTTACAAAGACAATGTAGCTGTTCCATATCAAAACCCAACAGATAAAAGGATACAGGGGAGAATTGCCGCCGGTCATCCGGGACGTATGCCTTACAGTTGGTTTTATTACAACCTTGTAAAGAATGTAAGTAAAGATAAAACATTTCACTCCTGTCAAATACCGTTACCACTGGTAGAAATGCTGATAAAATCCTGTACACAAGAAAATGATGATTGCTTTATTCTCTTTGGTGGAAGCGGTAGTGAATTGATTTTATGTAAAACATTGAGAAGAAATTTTATAAGTTGCGAACTACATACCGAATATTATAAGATGATTACAGACAGACTCAACAATGGAGGAGAAATTAAAAATGATTACCGCTTACGTTTTATACAAGAAAAAAACGGAACTGTCGATAAATGTCCAACTTTATTTCAACCGTACTGATACAAAAAATTATACGCAAGCATATTTATGATGACTAAAGATAAACAAAATACTGCCCCGCGTACAGCTGCGCTACAAAAAATCCTCATCATCGGATACGGAAAAATGGGGCATGTGCTGGAAGACGCCATTGCCGACACGCCTGACACGACGGTAGCGGCCATCGTCGGCAAAACGCCCGACGCCGATGTCTATGCCGAACTCTCGGCTATTGATACACCATTTGACTGCCTCGTTGATTTTTCGCATCACAGCAATATCAATAAAGTATTGCGGTATGCGCAGGAAAAAAATAAGCCCTTAGTGATGGCCGTTACGGGTTTCAACGAAACGCAACGGCAGCAAATAGCGGATGCGGCAACCTGTATTCCCATTGTCTTTGCACAAAACATGTCGGCGGGCGTCAATATATTGAAAGGCGTCATTGCACACCTCAGCCGCGCGTTGGGCGACGGGTTCGATATTGAACTCATCGAAAAACACCATAACCAAAAGGAAGATTCACCAAGCGGCACGGCCAAAATGCTTCTCGCCGCCATCCACCAGATTGAGGATAAAACACTGGTATATGGCCGCGAAGGCTACAAGAAACGCGCCAAAAACGAAATCGGCGTCCACTCCGTGCGCGGCGGGACGATAGCGGGCGAGCACACCATTCTTTTTGCCGGCCACGACGAAATAATAGAAATCAAACATACAGCCCTGTCAAAGCGAATATTCGCCGACGGCGCCATTCGGGCTGCGCGGTTTGCTGTCACTCACGGCGCAGGGCTATACGGAATGGACGACATATTAAAAACAAAATAATTCCCTCTATGAATAATACCGAAACAGCCAACCGACTCATTGATTTCATAAAAAACGCCCCAAAGAAAACCCCCTCCAAAGCCTACATTCAGGGAACAGTACTTCCCGTAAATAAAACCGGTTTACACGTCTTTGCCGAAGCCAACTTTGCCATTGCCATTGGCGATTATTCTGCGATTAAAGCGTTTCTGGACGAAAACAAAAAACACATCCAATTCTATCACATTGACGTTGAAGCGCGCCATTCGTCCGTTCCGCTGGCCGACCTGCGGCAATTCAACGCCCGGATTGAACACGGAGCGATTATCCGTGAACAGGTATTGATAGGCGACAACGCCGTAATTATGATGGGCGCAGTGATCAACATCGGGGCGGTTGTCGGTCGAAACACAATGATTGACATGAATGCCGTACTCGGCGGGCGCGCCGAAGTGGGCGACAACTGCCATATCGGGGCGGGAGCGGTATTAGCGGGCGTCATCGAACCGCCCAGCGCGCGACCGGTGGTGGTGGAAGACGATGTGGTTATCGGAGCCAATGCCGTAGCGCTCGAAGGCGTGCGGATAGGCAAAGGCGCGGTGGTGGCGGCCGGAGCGGTAGTAACCAAAGATGTACCACCCGATACCGTCGTCGCAGGAGTCCCGGCGCGGGTTATTAAACGCAAAGACGCCCAAACCGCCGCAAAAACACAAATTATACACGCCTTGCGCGAATTAAAAACGGAAGTATAATGACACGCGCAATATTGCTAAAACTATTCGTATACCCCCTGAGCCTGCTGCCGATGTGCATATTATACGGCGTTGCGGATATCTGTTATTTTTTTGCATATAAACTATTCCGCTATCGCCGCGACGTCGTCGTACAAAACATGTCGCGATCATTTCCCGAAAAAAACTACCGCGAAATAAAATCCATAACCAAACAATTCTACAAGCACTTCTGCGACCTGTTTATGGAAATACTAAAATATTATTCGGTACGCGAGAAAACGCAAAAACAAAACATCCAGTTTACGAACACCGAAACGCTCGACCAATTGTACGACGCCGGCAAAAACGTCATCCTGCTCTCGGGGCACTATGCAAACTGGGAGGCCCTGAACATCCTACCCAAATACATAAAAGCCCCCGTAGGCGCTGTATACAGCCCGCTGTCGAACAAATTTTCCGATAAGCTGATTATGCATGTCCGCATGCGTTTTGGAGTACGCATGTACCCCATGCAGCGGATTGTAAGACACATCCTCTCCCATCGCGACGCGCGGACAGTCTATCTCTTTGTCGCCGACCAATCGCCCAGCACGCTATCAAAATACCACACAATCTTTTTACACCAGCCGACCCTGTTCTTCACCGGCGCCGAAAAATTAGCCGCAGCCACCCGCTCGGCGGTAGTATACGTACACTTCAAAAAAACAGGACGAGGAAAATACACCGGCAACATCATCCCCATCGCTACCGACGGAGCGCAAGAACCCGAAGGCACAATTACCCAAAAATTCGTCGAACTCTTGGAAGCCAACATCCGCGAAAACAACATCCTCTGGCTATGGACACACAAACGCTGGAAACTAACCACTAATAAAAATGAAATCATTAAATAAACAACTGCCGCTTGTAACCACCTCGAAAATCAGGCAATTCGATACCTACTGCAGCCAATTCGAGCATGTCATTCGATTAACGCTTGGGCAACCCTTATTCCCGACCCCCACACCCATCAAAGCGAAAGCAAAAGAAGCCATCGACCACAACATCACCTACTATACGCCGAACATCGGCGCGATAGCCACAATCGACAGCGTACTGCAATACTGCCGCGAACGATTTAATTTACATTACGGCAAAGACGAAATCCTCATAACCGTCGGTTCGTCCGAAGCCCTGACGGCCACCCTGCGCACCCTGCTCAACGACGGAGACGAAGTCCTCATTCCCGCGCCGGTATACCCGGGCTACGAACCGCTAGTAGACCTCTACAACGCAAAGGCGGTACACGTAGACACCGCCGGCGACCACTTTGAACTCACCCCGGAAACACTACAAAAACATATCACCCCACGCACAAAATGCATCATCATCACCGACCCGAACAACCCTACCGGCGTCCTCGCCAGTCGCAAAAACCGCGACAGACTGGCCGATTTCCTCGCCGCAACGGGAATATACATCATTGCCGACGAAGTATATAACCGAATCATCTACACCGACGACTACCGCTCCTTCGGAACGTATGAAAAACTGCGGCGGCAATTAATCATTGTCAATTCCTTCTCTAAATCGCACAGCATGACCGGCTGGCGCATCGGCTTCCTGCTGGCCAACAAAGACCTTACAAAAGAACTGATGAAGAGTCATCAATACTACGTAACCTCGGCATGCTCGATTACACAATACGCCATACAAGCCGTCAACGATCCGCAAACCGAACGGGAATTAGCCGTCATGGTGCGCGATTATCGCGCCTGCCGCGACTACGCCTACTCATTCCTCAACCAACTGGGATTCAACACGCCGCAGCTACCGCAAGGCGCATTCTACCTCTTCCTATCCGTCGAAAAATTCGGTATGGATGGCGACACATTCACCCGACGTCTAGTCGACGAACAGGGCGTAGCCATCATCCCCGGCAGCGCATTCAGCGATAGCTATAAAAACTATGTACGCATCTCGTATTGCGTTGATATGGAAATTCTAAAAAAAGCCCTGAATAAAATAAGAGCCTTTGTAGGAGCGTAAAACACGTCTGCAGAGGGCAGGCAATTCCTGATTTTAGTTAATCATTCCGCACTTCTCGGCAACCTTGCCACGCTTCCCGGGAAGTATAACGCGGTATGGGCGCAAAGATAAAAATATTTCTTGAACAGCACCGCATTTTTTTAAAAGTCGTTTTTTACAAATCTAATGTAAGCGGCCATTGGAAGAAGTGTTTTTTTGTAAAAAAGCAACGAGAAAAAGAAGCCTCGAAAAAAGCATTCGGCTTTTGCAGTGTGTTTTCCATCCTTATTCGTCGTTCATTATAGGAAATTTTACGTAAATTTGTAATCATTTTATAAATTTAAAGTAGAAAGGATTCAATTATGAGAAAAATAATCGTAACTATCGGTTTAGCGGTAACCATCATGGCCTGCCATTCAAAAAAAGAGACGTATGTTATCGAAGGCGTTATTAGCGGCGTCGACAGCGGGAAAGTCATTATCACTAATTTTTCGGAAGACGCTGCTGTCGCCGATACTACTGATATACAAAATGGAAAGTTTGTATTTACCGGAAGCATCGCAGCTCCTGAGTTTTTTACCCTCTATGTAGACGACCTGCCCGGTTCGCTTACCTTTTTTCTAGTGAACGATAAAATCGCTATCGCCGGCGATGCGTCGGCTTTGCACGAGGCCGTTGTAACCGGCCCTCCTATCGTCGCCGACGCTAAACAGCTGCTCGATCGACGTGATTCAATCCTGACGGTGGCGCGCGGGGATTTCTTGCCGGAATTTTTTGAGGAACTGGAAAACGAATTGACGCCGGCAGCCCGAAAAGCCGAAATTCAGGCTTTGTACGAACAGGCTATCTCGCGGATACAGGCCGCAAGCGCCGTCGTTCAACAATTGTATGCCGATTATGTGAAGGCGCACCCGACGTCGCCGTTGAGCCTGTCGCTCGCCGTGTCAATTATCAACCGCTATACGCCCGACGAACTGGCGGCGATGTGGAAAACGATGAGCGCTGAGCCGGCATTGCAAGGCAACCGGTTTCTAGAAATCGTCAAAGAATATGCTTCCCTGCCGGCAGCGACCGTAGCTGTCGGGCAGGTAGCGCCGGATTTTATAGAAAACGACCCTGATGGTCGTCCGGTTCCATTTTCCAGCATCTATACACAACATAAATTAACGATGATTGACTTCTGGGCATCGTGGTGCGGCCCGTGCCGGGAGTTCAACCCGACACTTGTCAAACTTTATAAAAAATATCACCCTAAAGGTTTGGAAATTGTGGGTGTGTCGTTCGACGGGGACAGGGAAAGCTGGCTCAAAGCGATTGCCGCCGACGGGTTAATCTGGCCGCAGGTGTCTAATCTGAAAGGCCGGCAGAGCGCTGTCGGAAAGTTGTACCGTATTGAATCTATTCCTCAAAATGTATTTGTTAATGCCGACGGCGTAGTGCTCGCCGTAAAGGTCGAAGGGGAAAATCTGGAGGCTTTCTTAAAGGAACATTTAACCATGAAGCGTTGAGCGCAAAAAAATTCTACCTGAATGTCGTTTAAATTATATTTATAGGGAACGGCTAATTAGTGTTGTATCAGGACGGTTCCCGAATGGAGCAAAGTGTTGCCTTGCGTTAAAGTTAAATTGTATAAACCGTCGGGGATGGTGGATACATTTACCGACAGGTTGCCGCTGCTGCTGCTGAGTACCTGGTTGTACTCCACCGCGCCGGTTTGCACGGACACCAGCCGCACACGGTAAACGCCTGCCGAGGAGGATAAGGACGACGAGGATTGCAGCATGGTTTGCAACTCTTCTTCTATTTCAATTTCTAAAATGGACGAGGCGGGGTTGGGGTAGGCTGATAAAAGGCTGAGACCTCCCGTTACGGATATAGTCTTGGTAGCATAAGGGCTATAGCCGCATGTTCCATAATATCGCATTTTTAATGTGTGAGCGCCGCTTACCGAAAAACTAATTATCAGGTTTTTTCCAGCATGCAGCGTAGATAAACCGACAGGCGGTAGCATTTCCCATTGCACATTCAATGTGGATATGTCTGACGGCACACCCGATGCAGAAAACAGATAAGTTCCCGAACAGTCGTACACGCCGTTATAATTAGTAATACTTCCTGCCGGTGTTTCTGCTATGGAAAAATTATGCTGTGCTACCTGCACGCCGGCTACCTGTATCCCTACCCACGCCTTACCGGTGGCTGTGCCTGCACGAAAAGACGCCGAATTGCCGGAAGTAGAAAGCAACGTAAGATTGGAACTGTTACTCCATGTATAACCGGCTGGGGCGCCTGTAACGGTAAAGGTGACAGTAGCGCCGGAGCAAGCGGACGAGAGACCGGAAATGGAAACATTAGAGGTACAAGTCTGGATAAGTTTTGTTACGGCGGCTCCGTTAACAGTAGCCGTCAGCGTGCCTTGCATACCGATGTAGTTTAATGCTTTTACCGTTGCCGATGTATCATTAGATGCCGTTACGCTAAATGCCGACGCAGGGGCTACGCTCCATGAAGTGGCGGCGCCGGCAGATAAGGTGTAGGTTTCAGGGGTGGTGCAGATGGTGGAAGAGCCGGAAATAAGAAGAGGGTATCCATATAATTCCCAAATAGCAAATTGATCATCAATATCTAAATTTCGATTAATTCCAAAATAATATGGATACATAAGGGCAGAAGTCACATTTGAATGCCCTAAACCTAATAAATGACCTATTTCATGAGCAGCGACTGTAATCAGATCAATACCTGTGTCATCTAATGACCATGATTCATCATCATCAAAATGCAACTCACCAGCATATGCACCTCCTGCCGGAGGAGGATAATAGGCATGTGCTAATACCCCTGAATTACCATCGAATGGATATCCATCTCCATGATTACCGCTAGCCCATTTTATTTTTAAATCTGCTTGATTCGGATTAGAAACTTGTATAAAAGTAAGGACAGAATTATCACTCCATAATTGAAAAGCATCGTTAATAGCAGATTCTCTTTGAGTCAATGTTAAATGGGAAGAGGTATTATAAATATAATAATTTAATGTTGTTTTATTCCATTTAGAACCTTGTAAAACATAATTTTCATCACCAGTCAAAGGGCCATTATCGTACAACCTTTGTGAATAGCCTAAATGTGGTAAAACAAAACTTACTGCGAATAGTATTAAAAATTTTTTCATGATTTTATAGATTAATAGTTAACAATTTAAATTTAGCGTAAGAGATTAAGGTATATCAGACATGAATGATATATCCATACAAGTATAATCACTTCCGGCAGGAGCATTTATTTTTGTTGCTAAGTCAAAAGATGTTCCCGAAAACAATACTTTTTTATTTACTGTTTTATAAGAATCTTCTATATTGCAAAATATAAACAATTGCATCATGTCATATGTGTTTTCCTTATGAACAGACACATACCATTCTTGAATGTCTTCATTAAAATTAATTACTCCTTCCACATTCACTACTTCGATGGGATTTATTTTGTTGTTACAATCACAAATCTTATTATTACTTTTATCCTTATCACAACCTATATTTAAGAGGAAAAATGTAATTAAGTATATTTTTTTCATAATTTTTTATTTTAATGATTAGTAATTTTAATTGGTTAAAGTGGTTTTTGTGGCTCCCCTTTTTTGCGGGAGCCGCCGCGGGATGCCGGCGCGGGCGGGGTGTAAGAACGGTTTCATAACTTTATAAATAGTTGGTGCAAAAATAATAAAATGTTTTGAATTACCAAAAAAAAGTGGCATTGGCTGATTGGGATTACCGAAAACAGGTAACAGTAATGCGATATAACCAATTATTCGTTTCATAGTT
>JAITKF010000052.1 GCA_031278545.1 Prevotellaceae bacterium | reverse complement strand
CCCTTCGGCGTCCCTTAGACGCGAAGCAGAAATGTTCGAGTGTTTTGAAATATTCATCTTTTTCTACATTATAAGGGCACAAAGGTATGTATTTTTTTTCATATCCAAGTATTTTTTTGTCCGAAGGGTGATTTTTTTTGGTTGATGTGATTTTTAGGATGGCCTGAATCGTAAGGTACGCACCGCGTTTTACCCATTACGTATCCTTCTGCATTCCTGAGAATTTTTGTACATTTGTGCGGGATGATTAATGGTTAATTATAAATAGACAATTATGAACGAAGTACTGCATTCCCGACAGGGACGAATGATAGGGCTGTTCAATGACAGCTATCCACCGATAATGGACGGGGTGGCGTTGACGGTGCAAAACTATGCGCACTGGCTGCATACGAAGCGTCAGCCGGTGTGTGTGGTAACGGTCAAGATGCCGGAGGCGTCGGGCGAGGCGCCGGCGTATCCTGTCTATCGTTATGCGTCGGCGCCACTGCCGATGCGGAAGCCGTTCCGTTTTGGGATGCCGGCGCTCGATATTCCGTTCCGGCAGACGATTGACGCCATTCCTTTTGCTCTTGTTCATGCTCATTGCCCGTTTAGTTCCGGTCGGGTGGCGCTGCGCCTCTCGCGGAGGCAGCAGATACCGCTGGTGGCTACGTTTCATTCGAAATATCAGGACGACTTCGAGCGCGCTGTATATATCCGCCGGGTGGCGCAATGGATGGTGAAGCAGGTGGTCGCTTTTTACGAAAAAGCCGACGAGGTATGGATTCCTCAGTCTGCCGTCGAAGCAACCCTCCGCGCGTACGGCTACAAGGGCGCGGTGACGGTGGTCAACAACGGCACTGACTTGTCGTCCGCCGGCGCAGATGTCGAGCTCCTGAAGCAGCAGGCGCGCGCGGCGCTGCATATTCCCCGCGACATTCCTGTGTTGCTTTTTATCGGGCAACATATTTGGGAAAAGAATACGCGGCTTATCATCGACTCCCTGTCGCTGTTGAAGGAGCGCCCGTTCCAGATGTTTTTCATCGGCACAGGTTATGCCGCCCGCGACTTGCAGGAACTGGCAGACCGGTGCGGGTTGAGCGATAAAGTAACGTTCCTCGGCGTAATCCTCGACCGCGAACGGCTGAAGCGTTATTATGCCGCCGCCGATTTGTTTCTTTTTCCTTCGCTGTACGACAATGCTCCGTTGGTCGTGCGCGAAGCCGCCGCTATGCATACGCCGGCGCTCCTGCTGCACGATTCGACGGCGGGGGAAATTATAACGGATAACTACAACGGCTTCCTGAGCGCCCATAGCCGCGAGGCGTTCGCCGGACGTATCCGTGATTTGCTGCAATCGCCTGCGACGCTTCAACAAGCCGGACGGCAGGCGGCGCAAACTATCGCCCGTTCGTGGGAAAGTGTGGCCGACGAAGTCATCGCCCGTTACGCTCAATTGATCGACCGACATGTCGCCCGATATTAAGGCCAGAAGCGCGCCGGCGCCGTCCGTTAAACCGTATCAGATACTGATTCCTATCGTGCTGGGATTAGCGGTTATCGTGTGGCTCTTTTCGTCGGAGTTCGACATTGCCGACTTGTCCTCTGCTTCTTTTACGCCGCTCAGTGTCGTCTTTATCCTCATTGCCTTTGCCCTTATGTTCCTGCGCGACGCTACGATGATGTGCCGCTTCCGGCTACTGTCCGACAAACGGATTTCGTGGAAACAGGCGTTTGTGGTTAATGTATTAAGCGAATTTACGTCGACCGTAACGCCTACGGCTATCGGCGGCTCAAGCCTTGTGGTTTTCTTTTTGGCAAAGGAAGGCGTCGAAGCCGGACGCAGTACGACCATCATGCTGGTCAATCTGTTTTTGGATGAACTGTTTTTCGTAGCGCTGTGCCCGCTGTTGTTTTTGTTGTTGCCGCTGCAGGCGCTGTTTCCGCCGGCGGCGGGAATAGCGACATTCGGTTATGTATTTATCGGATTATACGCCCTGCATCTTGTGTGGGCGGCGGCGCTGTTCGTCGGCATTTTCATCCGTCCCGACTGGGTAAAAAACATGCTGGCGTTGCTGTTCCGGCTTCCGTTTATTCGCCGCTGGCGAGATAAGGCGGACGTCATTACCGACAATCTGGTACAGGCCTCTCGCGATATTAAACACCGCTCGCCGCTATTTTGGCTAAAGGCGTTCCTGCTGACATTCGTTACATGGTCGGTGCGATTTTTGGTAGTCAATGCCATTTTTCTGGCGTTTGTACCGGTGGCTAATCATTTGGCATTGTATGCCCGGCAAGTTATCCTGTGGGTTTTTATGGGCGCCATGCCTACGCCGGGCGGTAGCGGTATGAGCGAACTGGCCTTTACACAATACTACGGGGATATTTGTTCATCGGGCAGCATCGTCCTGCTGGTAACGCTCATCTGGCGACTTGTCAGCTATTATTTGTATTTATTTTTAGGCATTTTTATTATTCCGCGATGGTTGCACGAAGCGGTCGGGAAATTAGGGAAGCCTAAGGCCTGATTGCTGTAGTTTTTTCCAGCACCGGTCGCTCAGCAGGTAAATGAACGGCGCGGTGGCGAAACCGAGCAGCACATCGATGGCGTAGTGTGCGCGAATGTATACGGTGGCCGGCACTAATAGCATGGATAGCGGCAATATCCACCAAAACAGCCGGCGTCCGTGTTGTCCCAGGAGAATCATATAAATGACCATGATGCCGATATGCGAACTGGGCACGGCGCCGGTCGGCTGTTCGCCTATCGAATGGAAGAACAGCAGGACTTTCCGCATCGGCCCCAGTATAGGTAGCGCCGTGTCGTGGTCGAATACGTAGAATTGCGGGCCGGCGGTAGGAAAAATAATGAACAGCAAATAATAGATAAAAAACGAACAGAGTAAAATGAATGCCGTCCGGTACGCGCCCGTGCGGTTGAAGCAAAGCAAGTTGGTAATGATGCAGGCGATGACGAAGAAGTAGGAAAAATATGCAAAGTTCATCAATTCGTTGAACCACGCCCACGGCGCTACTTCGCTAAACAAGGTGCTCAGATGACAGCCAAACACCCACCGGTCGAGCCGGATAATCTCCGGGTCTAAATAATCGGGGAACACTACCTGATTCAAAAAATAAGTCTCCGGGTAAAAATGAACGATGAACGCCAGCGGCACGATATTCCGCAACACCGTAATCGTTTGTTTGTCGCTATGACGATTCCACACGTACAACTCGACCATAATCGTAATAAACGCCAGCCGTGCAAACAATAACGCCGTTGCTGCATTTTCCTTCACCGCGCCCCAAAAGATGACGATATAGAGCGTCGTCAGGGCGATGTAGATGAAGGAAATGATTTCAATTGGATAAAAATCTTTATATTTTATTTTCATGCTTTTTTCCGTACTTCCGTGTTTTCTCAACTAAAATAAAACCGTTGCCTCCGAACATTATAGCGAGTGGAGAGACGCCACGTTAAGAGGGAGAGGGATGTATCTGTCCTCCGCCGTTCGCAAAGCGCATGGTTTTATTTTTTGCGGCTGCAAATGTACAAAATTATCTTTACGGTTGATGTGCTGTGCATTGTTTGTGGAGATTGTGCGCCCGAATAAGAAAGGCGCTGTCTGTTTTTGGCGGAGGCTTTGCTATATTTGTTAAATTTTAAAATGAATGAACGAACGCTGATATTTTTTGTGAAATGACATGTAATAGCGATTGGTTTTGCTTATGAGCGGAGTGTTTCTGTCGCCGGCGTGTAATCGTGTAGCGTGTGAATGATCTTCCTTCCCGTTTTGTTTTTGACGGGATGCAGGGTGCTCGGGGGGATGGATGTGTGTCGTTTCTGTACGGCTCAACAGTTCTTTAGCCAGTCGTATCCTTTTTTTTCGACTTCGAGTGCGAGTTCTTTGCCGGCGGTTTTGACGATGCGTCCGTTGTAGAGGACATGCACGGTGTCGGGTACAATATAGTCGAGTAGGCGTTGGTAGTGGGTGATGACAATAACGGCATTGTCGGGGCGTTTCAATTTATTGACTCCGGCGGCGACAATCCGGAGTGCGTCAATGTCAAGGCCGCTGTCGGTTTCGTCGAGGATGGCGAGGGTGGGTTCGAGCATGGCCATTTGGAAAATTTCGTTGCGTTTTTTTTCGCCGCCCGAGAATCCGACATTTACGCCACGTGTCGAGAAGGTAGTGTCCATTTCGACAATGGCCATTTTTTCGCGCATTAGTTTCAGGTATTCGGAGGCCGACAGGGGCGGCAGCCGGCGGTGTCGGCGGTGTTCGTTCAGGGCGGCTTTCATAAAATTGACGTTACTTACGCCGGGGATTTCGACCGGATATTGGAAGCTGAGAAACAGTCCTTCGTGCGAGCGTTCTTCGGGCGACATAGCCAGCAGGTCATGCCCGTTAAAGGTTACTTCGCCGGCGGTAATTTCAAATGAATCGCGTCCTGCCAGTACTGCCGATAAGGTGCTTTTTCCCGAGCCGTTCGGTCCCATAATGGCGTGTACTTCGCCGGCGCGAATGGCGAGATCGATGCCTTTCAGTATTTCTTTGCCCTGGATGCCGGCGTGCAGGTTTTTTATTGCTAAGAGCATGTTTGTTTAAAAGTAATTGTCGTATTCTTTGCCGTCAAGCCCGTTGTATTGACGATAGAATTGCCGCAGTTCCCGGGCGCGTGTCTGTATTTCTTCGTCTAAGAGGGGCGCCAGCGATACGGCTATCAGTCGCAGGGTTCGTAGGTTGATGGTCAGGGCGTCGCCTTGTGTTTTGGCATGGCTGTAGAATTGCAGGTTTTGTTCCATTTCATCGAGGAAGTCTTGGGCGATGGCGTTCGCTTTGTCGGTTTGGCCGGACATGGCGTATAGATGGCAGATGAATATCATCGAACGGTCGTTGGATTCCCATTGGCCGGTTACGTAGGGGATGGTGCGTCGGGGTATTACTTCCATTACGCGGTCGAGGAGGTCGAGGGTTTTGGCGGTGTCACCGGCATTGGCAAATGTGGAGGCGACATTGCTGTACATGCTGCGGATGCTTATGATGCCTGCCAGGGTGAAGAAGATGTTGTTGTCGATCCATACGTCGGGGTCGTTCATATTGCCCCATCGGTAGATGTTCATCAGGCGGTCGTACATGGCGTCTTTGTCCATGAGTGATTGTGAATAGGCATTGCGGAAGGGAGTCAGGCGGTGAGCAAATCCTTCGTATTGTAAGTAGTCGCGCAGGCCGAGGTCGGTGTCGCCGCCCATGCCGACGAAGTAGACGGGGCGTTCCCAGTCGTTGTTGGCCAGTAGGTCGAGGATCATCATTTCGGCTTTCAGGACGCCGCTTTTCTTTTCGGGAAGGGTGATGGTGATTGATTCGGGGATTCGGTCGGCGTCCTCGGGCTTCACCGTGCCGTTTTTCAGGACATTTTCTTTGTTTACCGGAATGGTAAACCGGCGGGTCGGGAAGTAGGATACCTTTGTTCTCTGGTTGGTCTGTACTTTGGCCTTCGGGTTGGCGATGAAATCCATGATATCTTTCAGGTCTTGCGGTTCGTTGATGCGGTCGTTAACGGGCACATAGTCGTTTACGCCGAGGTAGTTGTCGCGCGACAGTTTAAAGGGTACGGGCGGGGAGTCGTATTGTCGGCGTTTCATTTGGTCGATGTACCAGTCGGAGTTGAGCAGGCTGGTGTTGATTACTCGCGCGTCGGTGCGTACGCCTTCGACTTCCTGGATGTACCAGAGGGGGAATGTATCGTTATCGCCGACGGTAAAAAGGATGGCGTCTTTTTCGCACGACATGAAGTAGTTGTAGGCAAAGTCGTGGGCAATGTATCGGTTGCTGCGGTCGTGGTCGTCCCAGTTGACGGCGCCCATTTGTATGGGTACGATGATGCAGGCTGCGCTTGATAGGGCTGCTGCTATGATGGTCGGCAGTTGTCGTTTTCGTAGGAAGTCGTATATGAACATTACGCCCAACCCGACCCACATGGCAAAGGCGTAGAACGACCCGACGTAGGCATAGTCGCGTTCGCGCGGCTGTATGGGGTCTGAATTGAGGTAGACGACAATTGCTATGCCGGTAAGTACAAATAGTGCGCCGATGACTAAGAAGTTCCGTTTGTCTTTCGACAATTGGTGGAAGAACCCGAAGAGTCCCAGCAGTAGCGGCAACATGTAGTAGTGGTTGCGGGCTTTGTGGTGGGCTAAGTAGGGGGGCATTTCGTCAATATTCCCCAGCCGCATTTTGTCGATAAACGGAATACCGCATTCCCAGTTGCCATAGTAGCTTTCGCCGTGTCCCTGGATGTCGTTTTGCCGTCCGGCAAAGTTCCACATAAAGTAGCGCCAGTACATCCATCCTAATTGATGGTCGAAGAAGTAGCTCAGGTTTTCGCTTTGCGTGGGCATGCGTTCGTCCGTGCCGGATACTATTTTACCGCGTCCGCCGCCGGTCATATATTGTTTGTATTGTTCGACATGTGCCGGCTTCGTGCTCCACATGCGGGGGAATAGCATCGTATAACGCGAGTCGTACTCTGCTTGCGGCATGCCTTGTGTTTTCACATATCGCCCGTCTTTTTTGGCATACATCGGATTGTCCTTGTAGGCGATAGCCGGCGTAGCAAAGGTTTGTCCCTTTATCAACGGCGAGGTGCCGTACTGTTCGCGGTTCAGGTAGTAGAGCAGCGCAAAGGCGTTGTCCGGCTGGGTTTCGTTGGTGGGCGTGCCGGCTGATGAACGGATGACAATCATCGCAAACGACGAAACCCCGATGACGAATACTGTCAGGCAAAGCAGGGCGGTGTTCCAAAATACTTTTCCTTTTTGGTACGACGCATATAGTCCCCACGCCAGGGCTGCGAATAAAAGCAGCATAAAGAAAATCATGCCGGTATTGAACGGCAGGCCAAAGCCGTTAACAAATAACAAATCGAATGCGCCGGCAATGCGTGGAAGCGTCGGAATCAACAGCATCGTGAAGCCTAACAGGACGACCGACACCAACAACGTTTTAACGACGCCCCAGAGGGAGACCGTGTATTTCTTGAAATAATAAACCAGTGCAATAGCCGGTATCGCCAGCAGGTTTAATAGGTGTACGCCTATCGACAGTCCCATCAGGTAGGCAATAAGCGCCAGCCAGCGGTTGGCGTATTTGTCGTCGGCTTCCTCCTCCCAGCGCAGGATAGCCCAAAATGCTACTGCCGTAAATAGCGACGACATGGCATAGACCTCCGCTTCGACCGCCGAGAACCAGAAGCTATCGGAAAACGTATAGACCAGCGACCCGACAACGCCTGCGCCTATCACAGCAATCGTATTGCCCGTCGTTAGCGTTTCCTTCCGGCGTTCGACCAGACGCCGCGCCAAGTGCGTAATGCTCCAGAACAGAAACAGGATAGTGAATGCGCTGCACAAGGCGCTCATCGCGTTAATCATCATGGCCACCGATTCGACAGGGGCAAACATGCTGAACGTTCGCCCGATCAGTTGGAACACCGGATTCCCCGGCGCATGGCCGATTTCGAGTTTATACGACGACGCAATAAATTCGCCGCAATCCCAGAAGCTGGTCGACGGCTCGATGGTCAGAAGATAGGTAACGGCGGCCACAGTAAACACCGCCCACCCGGTCAAATTGTTAATACGTTTAAAATGCTTCATTGTGTAATGCTTTGTACGATGATTTGAAAAGCCTCATTTAATTTACAAGGGGCAAATTTACTCAAAATTTTGAAAGTAGCGAAATAGTATCAGCGATTGCCTGCAATGTGAAGCGCGCCTGCGAGGGGACAGGGCTTCTCGCTATTGATATGGTTGCCCGCAAGCCTTCCCCGTCAAGGAATAGTATCAATAGAAAATGATAACCATTCCGTTCATAGTCCAAAAAAATTCCTCTCTTTTAAACTTTTTTTGGCTGATTTTAAAAAAAGTCATACCTTTGCCGCCGGTACCGTTTTTTTTGATTAAATTTCTTGTTTAATCAAAACCCCTTTCTCCAGTCTCTTTTTTCTTTATCTCTAAGTACTTCTATTGTCTTTTTGCCTTTGGCTCTCATTTTTCTTATTTTGTTATTCTCTATTTTCAATGGCCTGATAATCGCAGGCTTTTTT
>JAITKF010000049.1 GCA_031278545.1 Prevotellaceae bacterium | reverse complement strand
ATTATCCATTAAAATAAAAGTTTCCATGGCGCCACGGAAAACTTCTGATGGCGCCATGGAAATGCGGCTCTAGCTACGGCTATGGTTCGGAAAATTACATTTATAGGGAACGGCTCATTCAGAAATCCCCAAATTCGGTAAGCGGTAGCTGTGCTAATGCTTTTTCGGTTTGCTCGGTGTTGGGGGCTTTGCCGTGCCAGAGGTGTGTGCCCTGCATGAAGTCTACGCCATAGCCCATTTCGGTACGCATCAGTATCATGAGGGGCTTTCCCTGTCCTGTGGCGGCTTTGGCTAAGTCGAATACGCGGAGGATATCGGCCATGTCGTTGCCTTGCATCGGGAGGGTTTGCCAGCCGAAGGCGCGCCATTTTTCGTCCAGATTGCCGATGTCAAGTACATCTTTGACGGGGCCGTCAATCTGCTGGCCGTTCCAGTCGACGATAGCAATGAGGTTGTCGATGTGTCGTGCGGCGGCAAAGAGGGCGGCTTCCCATATTTGGCCTTCTTCCGATTCGCCGTCGCCGATGAGTGCATAGACGGTATGTGGGTCGTTGTTCATTTTCTTTGCGAGCGCTGCGCCGCAGGCTACCGAAAGTCCTTGTCCAAGCGATCCGGTGGCGATGTGGATGCCGGGCAGGTTCCATTCAGGCGACGGGTGTCCTTGTAGCGGAGAGCCTGCCTGCCGGAATGTGCGTAGGCGGTCGATGTCGAAATAACCGGCGCGGGCAAGTACGCTGTAGAGCGCCGGCGAAATGTGTCCGATAGAGAGGAAGAACATGTCGTGTCCTTGTCCGTCCGGTCGCCATGTGTCGGGTGATTGTTGCAGGATGTGGAGGTAGAGGGCTGTCAAGAGGTCGGCATTGCCCAGCGCTCCGCCTGTGTGTCCCGATGCGGCGAGATGGGTCATGCGGATGATGTCGCGGCGTACTTGTGTAGACAGTTGTTGAAGTGTCGTACTATCGGGAATCATATATTAGTGGGGTTTTGCAATGTTTTCGCGCATATCGGTATCGGCTTGGATGTTTTTCATTTTATAGTAATCCATAATACCCATGTTGCCGGAACGGAAGGCTTCGGCCATCGCCAGTGGGATTTGCGCTTCGGCTTCGATTACTTTTGCGCGGGCTTCCTGGGCTTTGGCTTTCATTTCTTGTTCGAGGGCTACGGCCATTGCTCGTTTTTCTTCGGCGCGCGCCTGTGCAATGTTTTTGTCGGCATTGGCCTGGTCCATTTGTAACACTGCTCCGATGTTGCGCCCGATGTCGATGTCGGCAATATCGATTGAAAGGATTTCGAATGCCGTACCGGCATCCAGGCCTTTTTCGAGTACGACGCGCGAAATAGAGTCGGGGTTTTCGAGTACGCTTTTGTGCGATGCCGCCGATCCGATGCTTGATACGATGCCTTCGCCTACGCGTGCCAAAACGGTTTCTTCGCCTGCGCCGCCGACTAATTGTTTAATGTTGGCGCGTACGGTTACGCGGGCTTTTGCAATCAACTGAATACCGTCTTTGGCTACGGCGGTTACGGGCGGCGTGTTGATTACTTTCGGGTTGACCGACATTTGTACTGCTTCGAATACGTCGCGTCCGGCGAGGTCGATGGCTGCTGCCATTTTGAAGTCAAGTGGGATGTTGGCTTTATCGGCCGAAATAAGGGCATTGACTACTTTCGGTACGTGTCCTTTGGCAAGATAATGCGCTTCGAGTGCATTGGCATCTAACTTCAAGCCGGCTTTTGTTCCGGTAATCATGGCCATGACGATTGTGCTTGGCAGTACTTTGCGCCAGCGCATCAGTACCAGTTGCAGGAGCGAGATGCGTACGCCCGATATCAACGCTTGAAACCAAAGTGTGATAGGGAAAAAGTATAACAAAATAAATAGGCCGACCACTATTACGGCGGCCCAAATCAAGATTAGTGCGATGGTTGTGTCCATTGTTTTATTTTTTTAAATTTATAATGTGTTTTCTTTGACGATGACTTTTATTCCGTCGATTTTCACAATCTCTATCGGTCGCGACGAGTGGATGATACCTTCGCGGGCTGTCGCTTCGATTTTGATATGGTCGAACAGCGCTATTCCCATCGGCGCTAACCGTGTTATGGAGACGCCTTTCATGCCGACGTGTATTCCTTTGTTTTCGGGTTTGTCGAGGGCTTGTGCGGTAATATTGTCATGCAGTGTCAGTCGTTTCCATGTGTTGGAACGAAGGGCGTACCATAATAATAGCACGCCGCACAGAATGACGCTGCTGAGGATGATATGGCCGGTGGTTGCGCCCTGTGTGTAATAGGCCATCACTACTCCGCCGACCAGTGCGATAATCCCCAGAATGCCAGCTACGCCAAAGCCGGGAATCAGCAGGAGTTCTACCAGCAGCAGGATCATTCCTAATACGATTAATGTTATGATAAGCGCCATAGTCCGGTTTAAAGGTATAATTTTGTCATAGGTGCAAAGGTAGTGTTTTTTTGACAAAGTTTGTTTATTTCACATCTCTTAGTTTTCTATTCGTGTTTCAAAACCTTGTGTTTGCAGGAGATTTTGCAGTTGCAGGGCTTCGTTGGGCGAGGTAAACGGACCGACCATGTAGACGGTGTGGCCGTGTGTTGTTTTTTTTACAATATCACGCGACGTGGCGGCTTTGACGGCTTGTTGCAGCGTTGCCGGTAAGCCGTTCGGAAATTCGCCCAGTATCAGATGGCAGGATGTTTTTAGGGTGTCGGCTACCGGCGATGGGGCGGGCATTTGCTGTTGTTCGTATTTGCGGGCAGCGGGCAGTGCGGTTTTTTTACCGTCGATGGCGGCTGTGAGTATGGCGTCACGGAAGTTTTTCCGTTTTACTTCGGAGAGCGCTTCGATGGCTTCGTCGTATGTTCGGAATTGACCTATGTAATATATGTATCGTTTTTTATCGACTTGTTCAAATACCGGCGAGAATCCTTTGAATTCGCGGGCGGGCACTTTTTGGCTATATGTGCCGGTTTGTATCCGGTATATCGGTCCGGCCATGCCTTCCGGATAGGGATGTACGACGGCTATTTTTTCTATGCGGAAGCGGAATGTGTCGTCCTTTTTTTCTTCGATAGGCGGTATTGTGGCGATAGCCGGAAAGGCTATCGGCGCGCGGTATTGCGGGGTGAAGTCTTCGAGCGGTGCCAGCGCTTTCCGGGGTGGCTCGACCGACGGGCGGGCGTCGGGTATGATGCCTTGTGCTAATAGTGCGGTTTCGGCATCCTGTATCGCATGGATGGTCTGGCGAATGCCGGCTTGTATGCGCGATAGGTCGGTTTCATATTCCAGAATGGTCGTTTGCATGGTTGCTCGTTCAAGGGCGTCTGTCTGTTCGCTGTAGTTTTTGCGCAAGGCGAGCAGGGTTTGTTGTAGTGCCTGTTCGTCGGCTTGCTGCTGTGCCAGCTGTTGGTAGAGGATGTGGTCGGAGGGGTCGGCGCTGTCCGCCGGCGTGGGGATGGTGGCCGGTGCGGGGAGGGGGATGGTGGCCGGTTCTAATTTCCCGATTTGTTGGATTTCTTGTATCGAGTAGCCTAATCGCTTGATAGGATTTGCTTCGAGCGTGATACGGTAAAGGGAGAGACTGTCATTTTTTTGTTCTCGCGAAGATACAAACAGCGCGGTCGTGCCGGTCAGGTTCGGTACAAATAGCCAGTCGTCGTAGGGCGATGAGTAGGGGAATCCGAGGTTTTCGGGTACATCCCATTCCTGTGTTGCCGGATTCCATGTACTTTTGTAAAGGTCGTAGCCGCCCATGCCGGAGTGTCCGTTTGAGGCGAAGTAGAGGGTTGTCCCATCAGGCGAGAGGTAGGGAAAACGTTCGTCGAAGGGGGTGTTGACAAAGCCTTTCAGTGGTTCGGGCGGTGTCCATAGCGTGTCGGTAAGGCGGCGGGTGGTGAAGATATCCCAATTTCCCGTATGGTAAGTTGAGAAATATAGTGCTTTCGACGTCGTAGCCGGAATAAATACTGGCGAGAGCGAGTCGGGTAGGGCCACTGGATACCATTCCGGAGGGAGAGTAGCCCATGCGCCGGGTAATTCAATGTCGTAATAAAGGAAAAAATGATCTTTTGGTACGGTTGTTTTGCCCGTTACTGCCGGCCGTTCGATGTAGCGGAGCATTGTTTGGCCGTTTTCACACATGATCAGCTGGCGGCTGGCTTCCTGTCGCTCTGTGCTGTCGGCGCTGTGGGCGATGATCGTCGACAGCGCTTCGGCGGCTTCTGCAAACCGGTATTGCATTCGCAGTTCCTGTGCCTGTTGTAGCCGTCCGTCCGGCAGTTGCCTCCATGCTCCCGTGCATAATCCGACGAAAAGTAAACTGATAAGCCAATGTTTCATGGTACAAAAGTACAAAAAATATTGGTGTGAAGGGTACAGGGGTGTGAAGGGTTCGGGGCGGCTACGCAGGCTACCGTGTACCTCCGGCGTCGAGGAGTCTTTTTCTCGACTATCGAGAAGCCTGCATCACGGATATGAGAGAGAGGGGGAGCGCTTCTGTGTTTAAAGAGGGGCGTAAAGTTTTACCTTCACAGGTAAGCTTCACGCCTCGCGCTGTGGCCGGCGCTACACGGCAGCTTGCATTTTATGTTTCGTGTTGCGCGCTGAATACGGCGTGCAGCAGTTCGTCCATTTTGGATACTGCGATGATTTCGATGCTTTTTGTTTGCGGTAATCCTTTTTGATTGTATCTGGAAATGAATATTCGCTCAAAACCTGTTTTTTCGGCTTCGGCAATCCGTTGGTCTACGCGGGCGACGGGGCGGATTTCGCCGCTCAACCCCACTTCTGCTGCAAAACAATAGCGCGACGATACCGGCAGATCGAAATTTGATGAAAGGATAGCTGTTACTACTGCCAAATCGACCGCCGGATCGACTACTTTTAGCCCGCCGGCCATATTGAGGAATACATCTTTGATGGCTAATTTAAAGCCTGCGCGTTTTTCCAGCACGGCCAACAACATATTCATCCGACGGACGTCGAATCCGGTAGCCGACCGTTGCGGTGTTCCATAGGCTGCGCTGCTGACCAGCGCCTGCGTTTCTATCAGCAGCGGACGGATGCCGTCGAGCGTCGCCGCTACGGCTACGCCACTCAGGGCACTGTCGTGTTGTGTGATGAGTATTTCCGAAGGGTTACTGACTTCGCGTAACCCGCTGCTCAACATTTCAAAGATGCCGATTTCGTCCGTTGAGCCAAAGCGGTTTTTGATGCTGCGCAGTATACGGTAGGCGTGATGCCCGTCGCCCTCAAACTGCAATACTACGTCGACAATATGCTCCAGCGCCTTCGGGCCGGCAATGCTGCCGTCTTTGGTAATATGTCCGATAATGAAGATAGGGATGCCTGTCTGTTTGGCAAATTTAAGCAACTGCGCCGCACATTCGCGTATTTGCGAAATGCTGCCTGCCGACGATTCCACGCGGTCGGTGAACAACGTTTGAATGGAGTCGACTACCATACATTGCGGCTGTAACTGCTGCGCCTGTGTAAGTATGTTCTCCAGATGGGTTTCGCTTAGGATGTAGCAGTTGCGACCGTCGCCCCGAAGCCGGTCTGCACGCAGTTTAATTTGCTGTGCGCTCTCTTCGCCGGCGACATATAGTGTTTTCAGCGATGGCGCATGTAAGGCCAGTTGCAGACTCAACGTCGACTTACCGATGCCCGGTTCGCCGCCGATGAGCACCAGCGACCCCATCACCAGTCCACCACCTAACAGCCGGTTGACTTCTTCGTTTTCGATATTCAAACGCGGCTGCTGCTCAAAACGGATTTCGTCAATCCGTTGCGCGACCGCTTTCCCGCAGGGAAAAGCCGCCGCTACTGCGCCTGTATTCTTATTTACCAACTCTTCTACAAACGTATTCCACTCGCCGCACGACGGACAACGTCCCAGCCACTTCGCCGACTCGAAGCCGCATTGCTGGCAGAAGTATGCGGTCTTTGTTTTAGCCATATTCGTCTCTTTTATTTTATGGATACAAAAGTACACATTTTATAGTTGAGGGGAGTGAAGAGGGGAAAGAGGTGAAGAGCGGAGGTTGCTTTACTCCCTGTGCTCTTCATCCCTGCCTTCCTGTACCTGCGGCCGGCGCCTCTCAAAACACCGCCGTCATTCCCGCGCCTGCGTTGATACCCGGGTTATAGTAGAGATAGTAATTGCTATAGTGTTGATTGAGCAGGTTCTGTCCGTATACGAAAGCCGTTAGTCGTTTGTTGAGGCGGTATTCGAGTTGCAGCGAGAGGTCGATGTAAGCCGACAGCGTGGCGGTGGGGACAGAGGTGGCAGGGACGGTCGGCGGGTTGACGGGTTCGCTGAGGGCTACCGGCGCCGCGCCGCGGGCATACAAGCCGGCCTGACACGTATAACGCTCGAAATGGTAGCGCAGTTTGCCACTCAGTTCCCATGCCGGCTTATGCCAGGCATGGTCAGTTGAGCTATTTTCACTGAATGAGTACGCATAGTAACGTCCCTGCACGACGACATCGAAGTCATCGACGCTGTAGTCGATGTCAGCGCCGAGTGTTAGACGGTTTGTCCGTCCGTAGCGTACCTCAAAATTATGACGGATGCCGTTGTAGGACGACTGCCAGCTACCGGCTGCCGGCTGCAGCGAGTCGCGACTATTTACGTAGAAGTACATTTGTTTGAAAAGACCATACGCGCCGAACACATGGTACCCCGCCGCATTAAAAATCCGTCCGCTGACGCCTAATATAAATTCCCACGGTTTGTGTGTGTTGTCTACTGACAGGTCAGGGAGGATGTAGGGGTTTTCGATAGCCAGTTGCCGGTATGTATGGCAGGAGGTTTCGCCGTCGAGGGAGGCATGGATAGAGAGGTAGTCGGCAAACTGTCGGGAGAACGAAATATTGGGGTGCACATCCAGCGACAACTTTTCGTTATACGACGTATACACGCCTTCGAGGTTCAGCCCGACGGCGAGATGCACATTGTCGCGGTGGTACACATAGGCGGGCGTAACCGTAAAAAGTCCGTCCGACCAGTGTGTGGCGTTGCCTTTATTGTACGCGATGGCCTTAAACGCTACATCGGCCGAATGGATGGTAGTAAACGGCTGTGACACTCGTCCGCGGATGCTGCCCGAGTATTCATCGACCGTCGCAAAGGTCCCGCAGGCGTAGCCGAACTGCACATCCGTGTAATACGAAAACCGGTCGGGGGCGCTGAGGGAAGCAATGCCCGCTTCGGCAGTCAGGATATGATAAGTCTGTCCCAGCGCTCTGTGCATGTCGGCATCGTTGTTACGGATGGCGTCAAGGTAAGTCGGACGGACAGTCGACAGATGACGCAAGTAGGCCGTATCATGTCCGTGATACAGCAGGTAGCGGTGTTTATAATCGGCGTTGAAGTGCAGTAAGATATTGCTTGTACGGAACGAGGTTGACACACCTGCATCCTGCTGCATATTATTTCCGGCAATGCGTTTGGGCAAGGGACTGTCCACCGGCAGATCGACGGTCAACGGTGTCGATGCCCAGAAGGAACGGTGATTGTAGTAGGCATTGAAAAGCCAGCGGTCGGCGGTCGTATGCAGATACAGGTCGCCCAACGGCGACAGTGGCAGGCCGGCGCCGAGGCGGACGTAGCCATAGTTGCCTGCCGGAGCGCTTTTCTTTTCCGCTATTGCCGCTGGCGGAATATCCTTCGTAACGGAAAATACCGACAGCGCTACCGGTTCAACTTTGTAGGCGAATGTCGACGAGAATGCGCCGATTGAATCGGAAACCCGTAACGGCAGCGTCCGGCGGTCGGTATCGGTGATTTCGCCTTCGAAATTGCGCACCACTTCTACCACCCGCGTTTCTACCGTCGGGTCGGGCGCAGTCGTTGCAGTTTGCCCCCTCAATCCCACCGGCAGCAGGAAACATGCAGTAAGTACTATTTTAATCATGTATTGTTGAGTTATTGATTTGTTGAATTATCTTTTGTCTATTCCAGCCATTCCAGTTCGCGGCGCGCCAGTTCGAGGATGCCGTCGGTCGTGTTTTTGTAATTGGACAGTATGCTGTTATAGGTTGCTTTGGCTTGCGCCATATGCCCGCGTTGGGCATACTGGCCGGCCAGCGCAATGTAGCTGCGGGCAATCCAGTATTGAAAAATCTTCGCCTCCGATGCGGCAAAGTCGAACACCATCGCCTCCCCTTCTTCAAAACGGCCTTGCGAAAAGGTAATATCAATAAGATGGAACATAGCTTCGGCGTTCTCCTTATCATTTAGGCTGTCGGCGATAATTTCGGCGTAGACGTTGCCGGCGGCATTCTCCTGACCGAGCGTTTTCCAGCTGTTGGCTTTTATCAGTTTCATTTCACGCGCCTGCACGGGAGTAATGCGGGGTATCAATAGCGCCGACTGAGCGCTATTGGCCGCTTCACGGAAATTTGCCAGTGGCGAACAGAGGATGCGCGCCAGCTCCATAAAAGCCGACAGGCGGATAGTGGTGTCGGCGGTCGTTTGCGCCAGCGTATGAAGTTCCTCTACCGCCGCATCGTAGTCTTCCAGTTCGATGTATGCTTGCACGGCATTGACACGCGCCATTTCACGATAGGCGCTGGGTGTCGAGTCGTCGAGGATGTGCCGGTAGGCGTCTGCCGCCTGCTTATACTGCTCCGACTGGAAGTAGCAATTCCCTATATAGGCATAAGCTTGCAGCGTATAGGAACTTTGCGGGAAATCGGCGATAAACTGCCGGAACGACGTAATCGCCTGCGCGCAATTCGTCGAATTAACTAACTTCTCTGCGGCCAGAAACAGGGCCTCTTCCTTCTCTGCCGGACTGAACTCCTGCGAGATTTGTTGCAGGTACGCATAGTACGACGACAGGTCGTGGATGCCGGCATACGTGTTTTTCAATCCTTCCAGCGCGCTTTTGGCGTCGGGAGAGTTGGGTACGGATTCTTGCACCGCTTGCTTGTAGTAGCGGATGGCGTCGGTCGGTCGATTGGTATTTGCGTACAGTAGTCCCAGCTCCGTCAATGTTTGCGCTTTGTAAGCGCTTTGCGGGTAGGTTCGGAGCAATTGCATAAACGCTTCTTCGGCCTCTTCGTAGCGGTTATGTTGCTGCTGGGTGCGCCCCAACTCCAGCAGTCCGGCTTGTGCGTACACCGATTTCGGATGCTTCACCGCCAGGTCGGACAATGTCTTTATTTTGTTCTCATACCTTCCAAGCAGTCCGTAGGCAAAGGCTTTTCGGCAGAGTGCATAGTCGGCGCCGTCGGCGTTGAGTTCAATGGATTTGTTATAGTTTTCGGCAGCCGGCCAGTATTTCTTTTGCACATAATAGCAGTCGCCGATGCGGTTGTAGGCGTCGGCCACCTGTGTTTTGTGCGATGCGCCGGCCAGCGTAATAAATTTGCGAAACCACGAAATTGCCGGCTCGTAGGTTTTCAACTTAAATCCACAATATCCCAAGTTATAATGAGCGGCAAGGTATTCGTCGCCTGTGTGAAATGTTCCGCTGCCTGTCAGGAATTTTTCGAATCGCCTCTGCGCTTCTTTATACTGCCTTTGCAGAAAATACGTATCGGCTTGATAATAACGCGCCAGCGCCGCCACCGTAGCGTCGTAGCCGACGGATTGCGCCGCTTCCATATAGTTGATCACTTCGGCGTAGCGTCGCTCGTCTTGCAGGTCGTACAAAGATTTTCCGATAAGGAAGTGCAGGCGTTGCATGTCGGCCTGCTGCCGGTCGGTTGGCGCGGGGATGGATTTCAGGTCGTCCAGCGCTTTTTCGTATTCCTTTCGGAGGATGTGCAACGCCGCCGAGTACGCTTTAAGTTCCGGCTTTTGGGCTTGTGCCGGATATTTTTCAAAATACGCTTGCAGCGGAGCGCCGTCGTTTTGCAATTCGATGGCAAGTTTCGCATACTGCAACCACGCGTCCTGCCGCACAGACGGCAGGTACGACAGCTTCGAGGCCGACTCGAAGGCGCGTTGTGCGCGCGTTTTGTTACCGAGTTGCAGGAAGGCGTCGCCGGTATGATAAAGAGCGTTTTGCGTCAGCGAATCATTGGCTGCCAGTCCGACTTTTTCGAAATGCCCGATAGCCGCCTCGTAGTTCCCGGTGCGGTAATCAATCAACCCGACGAAATACTCGTCGGGACGTGGTAGTTTTGACATTCCCTGCGCGTAGTGCGTGAAATAGTCCCGCGCCCGGTCGTAATTTTTCAGCTGGAAATGCGCTTCAGCGAGGACGTGCAGCAGTTCTTTATCCTGCGGCGGGCTCATGGCCGGCAGCGCGCGTGCGCCGTAGGCCGCCACTTTATCGTAAGCTTTTTGCAGGTAATAAATTTGCACTAGATACAGCGGCGCTATTCCGGCAAACCGGTCGTCTTCCATTGCCTTTTCAAATGCTGTCAGCGCCGACGCATAATTCCCTTTCAGGTATTCGGTATGTCCGAAATAATACGTTGCCGGCGCGCTGTACGCATTATTTGGCGCATCCTTCACGGTAACGAAGCACCGCGATGCCTTGGCGTAATCGTGCAATTCGAAATAGCAATATCCCTTCTTAAACTGGCATTCATAATGCTGATGATAACGGAGGCCATAGCTATCCACCTCGTCGTACCACGCCAGCGCCTTCTTATAATTCTTTTTCTGGAAAAAGACATTGGCCAGCGCAAAAGTAATAACGTTCCGCTGTTTATTTTCGGGATAATCCCGAATCAGGGCATACACTGGCATTTCGACTTCGGGCAGTTGCTGTTCGATGGCGCACCGGGCTCGGTACGCTGCAATCTCCGACAAGAAGAGCCGTTCACCGGCAGGCGCCTCGCGGGCGGCACGGGCAAAAACCGCGTCAGCGTCGGCATACAATCCCTTCTCGAATAAATCAATCCCCTTTTCGTACAAATCGTCCCGAGCAGGCGCCATCCGTTGCGCGCAGGCAGGTTCGCACCGGCAAATCAGAAAACCGGCAAAAAGAATAGCCGATGATAATGTCTTTATAGTCATACAAACAAATTTTCGAGGAAAACGATAAAAAATCGTGTAAAGATACAAACTAAATCTTTAACTTTGCATCCGCAAGTTAAATTTAAACACATTCATTTATTATGGAACATAAATACATCATCGACTTTCAACACGTCGACATTATACAACACAACGACACAGTTGTCCTCGCCGACATCTCCCTACAAGTCGAACACGGCGAATGGATATACTTAGTCGGCAAAGTCGGCAGCGGCAAAACCAGTCTAATCCACACCATCCACGGACGCCTGCCCGTACGCAAAGGCACGGCCCGGGTCGCGGGGATTAACCTCGTAACCGCCAAAACGCGGCACATTGAACAACTACGCCGGCGCATGGGCGTCGTATTTCAAGACTTCCAACTCCTCTACGACCGCTCAGTATATGCCAATCTGGCATTCGTCCTACGGGCCACCGGATGGCGCTCAAAAAAGAAAATGGACGAACGCATATACAAAGCCCTCGAAAAAGTAGAACTAAAACGAAAAAGCGACAGCATGCCACACCAACTCTCCGGCGGCGAACAACAACGCGTCGCCATCGCACGCGCCCTCCTCAACAACCCCGACCTCATCATTGCCGACGAACCCACCGGCAACCTCGACACCGAAACATCCGACGACATCATGAAAATCCTCATCGAAATCAACCGACACGAAGGCCCCGCCGTCCTCATGGCTACACACAACCTTACCCTCCTCAAAAACTACCCTGCCCGCACCCTCCGCTGCGAACGCGGTGCCCTCACACCTCTTGAAACCGACGAAGAAATAGACCTCGACACCCTCCTCGCCTGAATGACAAAAAAACAACAATACGAAGCCCTCCTCCCAAAAATCGACGCCCTCCTCGCCGCCGAAACGGACATGATAGCCAACATGGCCAACACAACCGCCCTCCTCCACGAAACATTCCAATTCCTCTGGGTCGGATTCTACATCGTCCGGCAACGACAACTAATACTCGGCCCCTTTCAAGGCCCCGTTGCCTGCACCCGCATCGCCCCCGGACGAGGCGTCTGCGGCGCCGCCTACACCCGGGGCGCCACCATCATCGTCCCCGACGTCGCCCAATACCCCGGACACATCGCCTGCAACCCCCGCTCGAAATCCGAAATAGTCGTCCCCCTCATCGCCCCTTCCCGCCGCGTCATCGCCCTCCTCGACATTGATAGCGACACCCCCGCCGCCTTCGACGACACCGACCGGACATACCTAGAACGAATACTCCACCAATGGCCGACACCCCGCCGGCGCTAACCCTCACCATTCCGCCATCACACATCCCTCCCTGCGGGAATGCGGATTCTATAATCCCCAAATCAAAATGTCCTCCCCTGTTCAAATCAAAATGTCCTAAAATAACACACCTCTACCCGGTCGTTTTTCTGCTATCTTAACATAGTCCGCGTTCCACTCCACTCCTACGTAATACCTTCCTAAATTGCGAGCGACTATACCGGTGGTTCCGGCTCCAAAGAACGGGTCGAGTACCACGCCGTCGGGCGGACATCCGGCCTTTATGCAATCCATAATCAAGGCCGGCGGCAGGTGGCAAAGTGCGCTCCGCGAAACGACTGTGTCGGCGCCGTCCATACGCTTCTTTTATTACGTACCGACAGCGTCGCAATATTGTTACCGTCGTACTTCGCGGCCTCCATGATGGCGCGATGGTCAAAGTAATAACGCGCCGATTTCGACAATAGGAACAGATATTCATGTACCTTTGTAGTCTCTACAAAATACGAAGGTGTTAACGCACCCTCCACAAAGGCTTATAGTCTCTGTTTGCGGTGCGTTAACACCTTCAACGTATTTAGCGGAGTAGAGACCGCTAAGTAGTAAACGGGGGCTTTTTTATGCTTCTTTTAAATAATTAATCCACGCAAAGGCCTTGCGGGTTTGCAGGTACCTTTCATTACCTTCGTTCGCATAGGCTTCCCGTTCGAAGCTGATGTTCCGGTAGGCGTTGCCTCGCAGGAACAGGCGTCGGATAAGCCACTCTGCGCCATACCATATAAAGAAGGGCACAATGCCCATCTCTGCCTGCTGCCGGGCGTGTATATATTCATGTCTCAACGTCCTGGCGCTGAGGGGGAGGTATTCACGGCGAACAAAAAGCAACGGCCATGCGGTTAATGCGACGAAGCCTTTCGGAGGTAAGTGTTTATTGTTTATCCGTATCATTGTTGTTTAAATAAGCGTACCGGCGCGCCGGGCGAGTTTGTGTTTTTTGAAAAATAAGGCATCGGGTCGAAGTAATTGCTGAATGTATATACTTGCGGCGATTGATACATTCGGCCAATACCCTTCTTCCAATCCGAAGAGCCTTTGTCAAAGAACCAGGAATCCGTACCCACCGCGATAGCGTCAGTGTATTGATAATCTATGCTTCCCACAAATTTATAGACGCTCCAGTTATAATTATAGACGGCTGTTCTGCGCAGGGCAAACCCGTATATATCCTGTCCCAGTCCGTCGACCCAGTCGTATGTGGCGCGGAGGTTGACAAAATTGGCGCCGCCATAAGTATTAACTATCGTCGCCAAGTCTCCGCTACTGTTCCCGACGCCCCAGTCTTTGGGTGGCGTGGGAAAGGCTTTATAATAATACTGTCCGTCTTCCGGATTTACGACATAATCACCGTCTCCGCAGTAGCTTTCGGCCATCCACCAGACGCCGTCGGGCATTTTTACGACCCTGTACACATGGCCGTCGCTGACATTTAAAAATTTAGCATACAACGGATTTGTATCATCTATTACATACGGATTGTCAGGGTCGTCGGGGTTTGGCATTCCTTTCCACCCTAATAAGCCTGGATAATAGACGCCGGCGGCCTCTCCGTTCATAATATCCGACACGGACGTGAACAGCCCGCTACTGCACGGCCATATCTTCGTACCGCCGCGATACGCTCCGGCAATGGGCGCGTCGCCGCGGTAGATGGCGTTAATGGCGTTATTTCCGACCGTTATCATCACACGACAAAGTAAAGGGTATCGTCGCTTCTATCGGCCTCTTCGGGCAGTTCCTCTTCCGTGCCCGTCCATATTTTACAGGCGGTATCATCGTAGCGGTTCAGTACAGCGTCGGCGACGCCCATTTCAAAGAGTTTGAAGGCGTCGAATCGGGGCGGGTGCTCACCGTCGTCAATCCAAAAGATAATACCGCTGCTGTTATCGGCCAGTATCTGTTCGATAGCCGCCCACATACCGTTAGCCGGCGCCGGCTCTACGGGCAGCCATTCCCAGCCCATTATTGAGTAATAGCCTGCCAGCGCTTGCGGCGTGTTGTCGTCTGGATTGAAGGCGATCGCGGTCTGGCCGACAGTGGGACTTTCGACGGCCTCCACCTGCTCCTGTGTGCCGTAATAGGTCTTCACGCCCTGCGGCGAGCCTAACCGGATAGTATCTAACAGGGTATCGGCGCTATTGAGCGCTGCCTGCACGTCGTCTCCGCTCAGGATGCTCCAGTCCGTGGCGTCCGCCTGGACGTTACCGGCCGGTATATCGGCATCGTCCTTGTGCCAATAGCTGTCTATCCACGCGGCAAACTGCGAGGCCAGCGGCTTGGCGCCGCGAACGAACCAGCTCTTCAGGGTGCTTCTAGTTGTTGTCATTACAGTCTGTCATATTTAAATTTACATACTACTTTTTCACCGACCACTACGGAGGGAAGTGTAAAGTAATAGGCGTTAGTATCATGATAATTTCCAATGCTAATGAAATTAATACCCTCTAAAGCGCCTGTTTGGCTGGATGGGTCGCAGTGGAATACTACTTGCGATACAGATCCGGCAGGATTATACTTGGCAGGTATATTGGCCACTATTGTGCTACCGCCGGAGGCTATTATGATACTCCCGTCTACCTCGACTTCGCCTGTCTTATTCAGTCTCATTTTCAAAGTTCCCGAATTGTTATTAAGTAATGCAATATCCTCCCAGGGCGTCTGCAGGTCGAATAACAATTTACGCCACTCGCTAATCGTCGGGGTATGATGACCTGCCAACAGAAGAAGGCCATTGACTGCCTGCGCGAACACTGTTACTATTCTGTAACCCCCATCGCACACGCTCACATCGAAATACATCAACGGATCGCCGTATTCAGTCGGCAACTGCACACAGCTATCCGTCAGGTACCGCCCTGTCTTAGCCGTTGCCAAATCCAATGACGACACAAGCTTATACCCGCCTCCGAGAACCTCTTCCAGCCGATATAAGAGCCTCAGATTAGCGGCTAATGGCTCGCTACCTAAACAAGGTTCTGCCATAAATGTTTCAAAGCCCGGTTTTTCCTCGCCTGTTTTATATAGAACGTCTCCAATAACAGAAACTTTACGCACAAAAGGGTCGACGAGCGTTCCCCCGTCAAACAGGCAGGCCTTGCCGTCCAATAGCAGTACGCCGGGCGCAAAAGTGTCGGCGCCCAAAAATTCACAGCCATACAGTATTACATTACCGAACTGCGCGTACAATTTTTCCGTTAAATCAAGCGTAAGTTGCTGTAACGCGATAAAATCCTCGCCTTTATACAGCCTTACTCCCGTATCCTGTATTATTTCTTTCATTATATAAAAAAATTATTGTCTAATAACAATCGTGTAAACCGTCCCTACCGCCTTCACTTTATCTACCGTACCGGACACTTGTTGGGCGACCGGCTCCAGGTCTGCCGGAATAATAACGGCAAAGCCCTGCGCCTGCATCTCTGCTTCCAGCGGCACAAACGTGCCGTCGCCATAGATGCAATCTTCATACGGTTCCGTGCGCAAGGCCACGAATACGCGATTATCGAAGTTCGCGTCCATTACTTCGATGCGTTTCTGTTCGCGGTCAAACCGCCGGTTAAGATAGGCTTCTATACTAATAACCTGTGCCGTTACATGTGCTTCGTACATTACATCTTCGCGCCAAAGGAGGTATTGCATCCAGGCGTCGATGAATGGCGTCAGCCAGGCTTCCAAGCGCGCCAATCGTATCGGTTGCCACAGGAAGGAGGGCAAAAGCATCCGTATAAGCCGGTATATATCAAAATTCATCATTCTGCAATTAAGTTAATTTGTGGCCATCCGTCGGTCTGATTAAAGTTGAAGTATCCCGCAGCCGTCGTGTAGGCGCGCCCGATAGACACGATATTAGCTCCTGTATTGGCCTCGAGCGCCTTAACATCCACATCCATAACGCCCGGCACTCGCTGAATAACGTCGATAATAGCATTGCGCAATACGACGCCGGCAAACTCCAGCGTGGCGCTATATGCGTTTAGCGCGTCAACGACCGCCTGTCGCAAGCCGGTGATATTATACGCACGACTATAATATACATCCGTTTGTAAATTCACTATATCGGCTTCTAAGGTAATGATGCGTAAGGCAATGCCGGCAATCTTTAAACGCTGCATATAATTACGAAAGTCGCTGAAAGGGTCGTCGCCAAGTTTGTGCAGCGCCCCCGGCGTCCCCGTGGCGACCTTTAATGTAACTTCATTATTGTTATCAATAAAGGCGGCCTGCGTGATAATCCGGTCGTCAGGGTTCAGGATGTTATAGTCAATAACGCCGGTAGTGTCGTCGACCTGCAAAAAGTACGGTACTTCCTCACTCCACTGGAAGCGTTTAGCCATCTCCACATACCAGGGGCCTGAACCAATTCGATTTCGCTCCACAACAGACTGAATAATTGCTATATCGTCGGCCTGAATGCGTTCGGCTTCGGCCAGCGCGGCGGCAACGACGTATGTGTCGGCAGCCTCCACGCTGACGCGGCTAAACTGCTCGTCAAACGGGCGGCTTGTATCCAGTCCGTAAGCCTCCGCCAGCGTCGGGTGCAATACAAACGCCTCCCGTAATGCCCGTAATATCTCTTCCTGTGTTCTCATTCAATTATAAAATTCTGTTCCACTCGCCAGAACTCCACGCCTCCGCTGAACGTATCCATCGGCAGCGCGGTAGCGGGTTTAATTGCATTTATCCGGTAATACGCCACTATCTGCCTGTCGACAACCGCCGGAACGGTTAATCGTGCTCCATCCATTAATTCATCGGTTACGTTGAGGCCGTTGGCGCGGGCTATCTCATGCGCCGCCTCTACGCTCCCCGCCGCCTGCATAGCCACGTCAAAAAGTGTTTGTCCGTTTAAAACTTGAATTTCCATTTCAACACAAAATAAAGGCCGATTAAAACCAGCAACCCCATCAATATTCGTCCGCACCAGCGCTCAAACGCCGCCCACGACGACTGCCCCTGCACCCGTTCAATCACGCTATCTACGACCACACGGACGCTGTCCACGACATGCAGCGTATCGGTACGCAGGCGGTCGCGGTACACCGTGCTTGTATGCCAGCGGTCGATATATACCGTATCGCCGCCTTCGCGGATGTAAATGCTGTCGCTTCGATACACATAGATACTATCGACGCGTGCGCGGGCTTCCACGGCAAGGGATCTCTGCCGGATGTCGGTCGTGGATACCTGCGCTTCCTTCACCGTCCGGCAACCGGCTACCGACAGGGTTAGCAAAGCTATTAGCAGTAGTTTGTTATTCATTATGCTTTTCTTGTGATGGTTTTTACGCCTTCCAATTTGCGAGTCAATTCCGCAATATCAAGGCGAAGCTTCGCATTCTCTTCGCGCAACTTAACGACCTCTTCCATGAGTATCCTGTTTTTTTCTGCAAGCAAGTCAATAGACGCTTGCAGGTTGCCCAAAAAGTCGTTGCGCTTTTTCTTACGCCCGCCCCACCATCCGGCTATACCGGTTAGCACAGGGGCGACGTAGGTTAATATATCTGTTACATTGATGTCCATTGCTATTTATTTATCTATTACACAATGCTTCAAAGATGTAATACCTGCCGCCGGTTGCCGGCGGCCTTCAGGCTGATGTGCAACCACCGGTAGTTCTGTTCATCAATTAATTGGTCGAAGGGCAGTCCGCTGCGTTGGACGAGGTCGAATAGCCGGCGGTTGTCGTCCGGTGTTCCGGCGGTAATATCCGCCGCCTCGCCCTTCAAATGCTGCGAAGCTGCCGCTCCCCCGACGGCCTTATTCACCGCCGCGGAACGGTAGCCGCTGTTCACACGAACAGGTTTTCCCCACTGTTCCCGGACAGGGTCGAGCAATTCATTGACTAACCGCGTGAGATTAGCCGTTTCCGTCGCCCCCGGCATATTCGGAAGCCCTGTAGTAGTAGCCGTTAGTTCGTTAATAGTAAAATATTTCATGGTATTGCTTCTATGGCAATCTCTATGCCTTTTTCCGTTATACTTAATGTTTTGACATTTATCCCAATGCTGTTTAACTGTACTCGTATGTCGCGGTCGAGGAAGCGGTCGATAGCGCCGTGCTGCATGCGCATGATACCGATACCTGTCGTCGGATATTCCTTCCACTCGCCCGGCGCGCCAGCTAACAGTAACTTCGCAGACTGTTCATCGGTATTGCCGATAGCTACGCTGCCGTTACGAATCACCAGCTCGCCCGTATCATCAAGTAAAATGCCTTTCATTGTTTTATTTTTTTATTTTCCATCTCTTTAATTTGTATGAATTTCCCTGCCATGGCGCTCTGGTAACTGGCGGCTCCCGTCGCGCCGTTGGCCGCCGTACTTATACCTATGGCATTGAACGCCGACGGCAAAGCAGTATGGATAGCCTCCACGTATTGTTTGAGACTGTTTAGACTATCCTTCAATTCCTGCAACTTCACCAGTCCGCCTGCGTTGCCGCCGTTCATCACTATTTCGCTATCTGTTATTTCAACAGATATACCGCCGATAGACAGCCGTACTTTGTCTATTACGCTATACATAACCGCAACGGCCGTATTCTTGCTGGTGAATACCACCAGCACAAAACTCCCTTTTTTGGGGGATATCACCAGCCCGTCGCCCTGCGTATCGGCCTGCAACGGAACGCCGTATATTTCCGCCGTGTCGTCGACCGGCTTCACGTCGATAGTCTTTGTGGCCTCGTCCACTGCCAGCACTCTGCACACCTTCGCGTACACTTCCTCGCCGTTCCTGTTTATGGCATAAATTGCCTGCCTTATCTCTCCGCTTCCTTTCATTGCTTATACGCTAATTACAGGCCCTAATGCTATCTTTTGCCGATAGCCTCCTGTTCCGAAATTTATTTCTACTTTCTTAATCAGGTAATCACCCCTGTTGCCGTCCTCTCCCTCTACGTGGGCAATATCCGTTTTACCGACTGCCGGCTCGCCAAAAGTCTCAAACGAACCCTGGTAGCCGGAATATTTAAACCGTTCCAGTTCGCCGGTAGCAAACACTTTTAAGTCATTCCGATTCACGTTATATTTGTACGCCGTCCGCAGTTCGCCGTCTTTGTCGCCCACTTCCATTTCAATTCGCTGGTTGTCGGGCAGAATACTGATTGCCTTTACTTTCAACTTAATATCTTCCGCTCTTCTGTACTCCAATTCATTGGAAATAATATTTTTTCCATGAATAAAATGCCCTTTTTGCCGTCCGTCGAACGGATACGTGAACCCTGCGTACAGCATCGTTTCATTGTTGATACGCCGGAAATACGCCATCAATCCGACGGTCTTTTGCAACTCGGCCAATTCCTCTGCCACCGTGTCGCGCGTGATGCGATAGGGGCCTAACGCTATCGTCTTATCAATCAGGGCATATTTTATCCCGGTACCCTCTAGTAATGTTTTTATCAACGTATCCAGCGACACTTCTTTGAAGCCCTTTTTTTGCGCCGGCGTTAGTTTTAACAGGAACATACCATCCTCGCACTCCAACTTCACCGGAACCGAGGCGCTCACGCGCCGGATATAACCTAAAAAACGCACTTTCAAATCATCGTCGTAACCTAAATACACGCTGATTTTATCGCCCCGTTTTAGCGGCGGATTATCGCCTGCGCCTATCGGGTGGCCTTCCCATCGCGCCTTCTTTGGCAATTCAATCGTACAGGTATCCGTCAGGCTGTCCGTATCTTCTGTAATCGAACAGTTGACCACGGAGGTAAAGACCCAGCGACGGCTCCCTTCTATCACTATCTTACTGCATAACTTAACCATCCTGCTGTGCCTTTATCTCATACGGTTCATCACTTAATAGCGTCATTTTAAACGCCTGCCGGTTGCTGTGCGTTTCCTGCTCATAGCTGTACGATTTTATCACCGCCGAATAAATACCGAATAAGCGCAGAAAATCACTTTGCACCGCTACCGCCGCCTGCTCATTTAACAGGCCGATAAAAGCCTCCAGTTCCTCGACCGGATAGTGGTCGTCGACTAACCGGAACCCGTCGACGGAGGGGTCGCCAACGTAGGGCTGCACAGACGCGCTCACTTCTATCTGATAGTCGCCGTCGCTGATGTACTCCTTGACCGTGCCGTGGCGCCCCTGCAAGGCGGTGGTTACAATATGGCGCTCCATCGTTACGGTCATCACGCATTCGGCCAGCGTAACCGACGCCTTTTCCCCTTTAATGGCGAGACTGGCGAGCGCCGGGCGTCCGAGCCATTCCTCCCGGACGGGCAACTTGAGAGACTCCTCCTTCGGCGTCAGCGGTTGGTTAAAAAAGGCCAACCCGACCCCCAATAAAGGCGTCTGCAAAACGCCGCGAGACATGAACCGTATATCCGGAAGTGCTACTACCATTGGGCTTTTAATTGGCAAGGTTTACATCGTTGACCGCCGTGAGCAACGCCTCGGCGACTTGCGCCCTGATTTGCTCTTTGCTCTCTATTAAATTCGTTACACTCACGGTGATATTCTCTACCAACTTGTTAATATTCACCATCACATTACGGACTTTATTCCCGCCGCCGGTGGCTATATCCCCGGCGCTGTCCCCGGCGCTGTCGAAGGTGGGGAGACCGACAGCGCTTCCGGCGTCGGGGGATACATCGGGCAGCGCAAAAGCGCTCTCGTCGCCTTTTTCCCGCTGCTTTTCCCGGTCAAAATGCACGCCGCCGGCCTGCGCGCCTTCTGCGAAGGCCGCCCCGGCGTCTGCCATCCCGTCGGTAGAAAACAGTCTTTTTATCAGCCCCATAATGGGTTTAAAGATAAAAGAAAGCCCGTCGGCTATCCAGGCGAATATTTTCTTTATAACCCCCCACAGACCGTTAAACGCGTCGACTATCGGGTCGACTATCCAGGTGGTTATAAAATCGCCTATGGCGGTTCCTATCCCCTTGAGCCATTCCCATACCGACCGGAACGTATTTACGATACTGTCTTTTACCCAGGTAAACGCGGTCACAACAACGCCCCACATAAATTGGGCTGCGGCCACAACGGCGTTAAAAACCGTTTTTATTACATTCCAAATCAGTCCGAATACCAACTTCACGCAAAACCACCAGGACATAAATACCGGTTTTATCACGTAGTTCCATACACGCCCGATAAATACGCCGGCGTTGTGGACGACGGCCTTTATCACGCCCCATATACCGAATACCAGCTGCCGGAACCACCGGCATTTGTCCCAAAGCAGGACGAATAACGCAATAACAGCCGCAATGATGGCCGCTATCCAGCCAATAATAGGAATGTTATAAATCGCCGCCGACAATCCTTTCACGGCGACGGTCGCTATTTTTACCGCTCCGGCAAAGACAATAGCCGATAATGCCGCTACGTTAGTCGCAATGGCGTTGGCGCTCTTGGCTATGCTGTTGGCGCGCAGGGAAAAGGTATTCTTTGTCGTCTCCCTGTTTTCCCGCGTACGCGCTGCCCTCAGTAAATTCGTAACCCCAATGGCTACCACCCGCAAGCCAATACTTACCCTCGTGTACAGATTATTTAGCGCAATGGCCGCGGCAATGGCCAGCAAGCCTTTCCACGTCTTTGAAAGAACGTTTAAAAACCCTCCCAGCACGCCGCTGAGGGCGTCAAAAGCCGTGCGCGATACATGCGCAATATAGGTTACTATATCCGTGATTTTTGCGCGATTGGCTTCAAAAAAAGCAATAATTTTTTCGACGACCTCCGCAATGTGTATACGTAGCGGCAACAGGGCCGACCGGATGGTTACAATCAGCCCGCCGACGCGCTCTTTAAGGTCGCCCATATTGTTGGCATGATTTTTCAACTGTCCTTCCGGTGTATTGGCCAGCGCGGCGTTCATACCCCCGACATACCGCGTTACTATCTCCGAGAGCTTGGCTACCCGCTGCTCTTCGTTGCCGAATTGCAGTATCTTTTCCTCGGCTTCGGTAAACCGGTAGCCGGCGCGACTGAGCGCCCCCATCTGCCCGTCGAGCACCTTGCCCACCATCAACGCAGTCTGCACCGCCTGCTCCTGGGAAGCGTTCAGCCCGTACTGGTGCGCCATCATATCGTTCATCATCGGCAGGAGCTTCTTTAAACTTTCGGTTTTGGTAATATAGGTAGCCAGTTCCTTGGCGCCGGCCAGCTGTACCTCGTCGCCGATAACCCCTAAGCGCTGCTGTGCGGAGGCGTAGTCTTTGATGGATTGTATCTCCGCCTCGGTCGCCCCCATAGTATTGCGCATCACCTGTTCCAGTTGCCGCTCGGCCACCATTTGCATATGGTACGCTTTCGTCGCATCGGTAATCACGCCGCTTAACTTTTGAAATGCACGGTAAGCATGGGTCACGACAAAGCCTGCATTGGCAAGATTTTTAATACCGCCCGTAAGTTTGCTCATGGCGCCGGTAGCCTTCATAGCGTTACCGGTAAGTTGAGTTAATCCGTTATTCAAATTGCCGGTAAAATTAAATTGATAGACTATTTGATGATTTGCCATTTTTTTTACTATCTTTGTTAAAATTTAAATTAAATATAGGATGACCATTATACTTACAATCGGCTTTATATTTTGTCTTTACAAGTTGTTTCGGCTGTTTTGGAGATTCATTACTTCGGGTGATGGGAAGGCATTTAATGATTAGGCTCTGTATTCCTTTCTTTTCCTAAATACTCCCTTATGATACTTGCCCACGACGATTCGGTGTTTTATACATTATTTACAAGTTATTACGATGGGTCGGAAAACTACTCGACCACGGAGACGGGAAGACTTTCTGTAATCATTAACCTCATTATTTTCTGCCGCCAAAAATGGCTTTCGCCAGCATAGAGAGCAATTTGGCCAAATTCTCAAGCCTTATTTGTTCAATAAAGTAGGCCTGTGCGTAAAATTCATTCCACGTGGAGGGTTGTAATGAGTTCGGTTCTACATGAAAGTGCGTGCGTATAAAGGCGTCGGCCTGGCCGCGGGCGTCCCGGCGCAACGCCTCTATACGTTTTTTATGTCCGTCTTCAATGCTTCCGTCTTCAATCCGATAGCTGCGGCAACCTGCAATTTAAGCATATCGCGCCCTTTGATTTCCTCTTCGGCCTCCACAATGCAGTTATCATAAATAGTCATCGCGCCTTTTATTTCGCTGGTTTTAGCTATCGCCGACGCGGCCTCTATAACCTGTATGGTCGGTTCCTTACAGATGGCGTGAAAGGCCTGATCCCCGTCCTTTACCGTTACCACAAACAGGTGGCCGTGCCGCATACGCATCAGCCGGATTTCCTCGACCGTTTTGCCGCAATACGTGAGCGGCGTTTCCTGTACATTCTCTTCCATCGTCGTATAATTCGTTAAAAATTCGTGTAATTCATTCTATCGCTTTTCGATATGTGAAATAATCAGGGTAAGTTCGATTTCCTTACTCATATCGCCCTCCGCCCATTCAAAATTACAGTCGGTAAACTCGGCGTTATGCAGGATGTGGGTTATCATACTGCCGCCGTCGGGCTGGTAGCATACGGTGACGGGGAACGGGCGTATCCGGTACAGTTCCCCGCCGGGAGCGCTATTTTGCAACGACAGTACCGTCCCGGCGAGAAGCGTAATACCGGCCGTGCATGTTACGCGGCCATAGCCCCGGGATACGGGATTACGACCGGCGCCGTATACATTTTCCTTTTCCTGGGACGAACCATATTTAATACCCCGGATACCGGTAAGCGGGGCGCCGCCGATGACTACGGTAATATCTGCCCATCCGTAGGCGTGGCCGTTAATAAGGGGGGTGAATGATACTGCCATTATGCTTGTGTGTTAAGTGTGAATCCAATAGTTACTACTAGCTCGCGCAGCACGCCTACCGGTACTAACCGGATAACCACTTGCAGCTTGCTTGTTTGCAGAACCTCCTGGGCGGGGTCAATACTCACGGCATAGCCGCTTAGCTCCCCGTCGCGCTCCATTTGCGCCAGCGGTACTTCGGCCAATGCTTCCAACGATTTGCAGGTACTTTCGGCTATTTTGCCCGTTTGGGCGTCCATATACACCGGCCCCGACACTTGCGGTAACAATGCCTGATAGACGCCACGGCACGCCTTGTCCATCGTTTCGGTGTTTTCTAAGTAGGCATAATCGCTGGTAAGAGCTGTGCCGGCAAAGGCATCATTCCAATACGTACCGCCGTACCCGACGTGTTTGAGCAGTAAGATATATCCTTTATCGTGGATGGTCTGCAATTGCGCGGGCGTCAGGGCGCTTATCAGCGTGCCGTCGCACAGCGCCGGCGCATCTAATTCCGCCGACGGCTGTACGCCGCCGGTCAACGTCTTTGGGTAAGCCGTCGTTACGACGTTGTACTTCTCTACCCACCCGATGCTGTCGCTCACACGACGCTTCGCCAGTGTGCCCAACAAGGCGCCTAAGGCAGTGATAGTTTTTATTGTATAGGCGCTTTGTGCCTGCAGGTAGGCCCCATACCCTTTGCCATCCTGTGCCAGGCAAACGCCCACACGGGACATGTTTTGTGTGTGTACATTCGGTAAGGACGCTATATTCGCAGAGGACAGGATACCGGTAATGATAGCCGTCAGCGGCATGTTCTGGTCGGCTAATTGCTCACAAACGGTATTCAATGCCCCCGCCTCCGTCGTAATCATAGTAGCTACGTTTAACGTATTATGCAAAACGCCTAATCGGCGCAGTTTGCCGCCGGTGTATTGCTGCAATTGTTTTACATTCGAGTAATCAGACGCATACGAAGTAGCCACAAAGACAAACAAGGTAGCGCCCGGAGCCAGCCGGAAAAACTCACTGATCTGATAATGCAGGAGGGGTTCGGTAACGGTAGTAATACCTGCCGCCTCAGCCTCTTCAATGGTATGAAATTCATAATTACCAACCATGCCGGAAATGGCGGTCAGGTAGAATAGACCGCTGATATGGTCCTCGCCGGCGATCTGGCGGGCGAGGCCGCCATTACCGCGCTTAAATGTAATGCCGTTCATCGGGTTATCCTTTTAACGGTTTTGTCCGGCAATGTCGCTGCGTGTAGTTCCGCCGCATTTTGCGTGTAAAACGCCGCTCCGTCGGAGCTCGAATAATACAGGTCTAAACGAGGATTTGCTTCAAAAATCGCATCTTTTGATTCGCCTGATTTTGCCGCCTGTGATTCGCCTGCTTTTGCCGCCTGTGATTCGGCTGCTTTTGCCGCTTTTGCTGCGGCTTTCTGCGCCGCCGTTTGTTGTGTAGTAGTTCCCATTGCAATGCTGTTTAAATTGTTTTTAACTCTTAACTCTTAACTCTTAACTCTTAACTCACTTGTGGCGGGGGCCGGATTCGAACCGGCGACC
Source organism: Prevotellaceae bacterium (assembly GCA_031278545.1). Lineage (GTDB taxonomy): Bacteria > Bacteroidota > Bacteroidia > Bacteroidales > UBA932 > JAIRKX01. The sequence goes on along the minus strand of JAITKF010000049.1, from coordinate 4,537 downwards.
TCAAGATAATGACTCTCGCACGCTACCTCTGCGCTACCCCGCTATACGCTACTATGAACCATCCCCATCCGGTTCCGGAATGCCGCTGACAATAGCCCCCAATGCCTCGTTCTTTAACGGCAGGCAAATGAAGTAATGCCGGAAGTTTATCAAACTCTGCTGCGTAGCCGGGTCGGTCTTCGCCTCGCTGTAATACATGGTAGTGGAACCGGAGGCTTTCATCATCCGCGGCGCGTAGAACGCTACCGACGCCTGCCGGTCGGTGGCTGCTACGGGAACGGTTCCGTAAGCTAACTTAGCCTTAGTCGTTGTCCGGTACACCGGCGCATCGGCGTATTCGTACACTTCAAAGCCGTACAGGTTGGATACCTTCCCCGTGGTGTAGTGGTAGTACTGTTCTGCGAATTTCTGGTCGCTTTGCAGCAGGTCGCTCACATGGTCGGGACATAATACCAGTACGCGTCCGGCTATCGGCACTTTCAATGTGTCGAATGATTTTTTCATCGCAATAATATCCGCCCGGGTAATCATCGTACGCAGCCCGTCGGTAGAAGCGTCGCCGGAAGTCAGCAGTACCGGCATATCCGGACCGTGCATTGAAGGCGCAAGCGCATGCAATGCCCGCGAATACTTCTTTTCATTGATACTGTCCTTGTGGCGTTCTATCAGCGAAGCCATCTTGTCGTAGCTCAATGCGTACAGTTCGTCGTCTGTTACCGGCGTTTGCTTGGTCTGATACTTGTCTAATGATATAGCCTTATCCGCGTCTGTTATGGCCTGCACGGGTATAGGGTAGGTAGAATTGTTAACCAGTACGTCGGGGTCGCCGCCGATGTGTACAAAGTGGATAACGTCATTCTCTGCATACTGGTCATAGCTGCGTATCTTATTCAGCCACCCGATAGACTCGACGGAGGCGCGGAAGGCCTTGACCATCTCGCCCGTCCATATTTCTGTATACACTCCGGAACGAAGACCTGCCACGCCATACAGCGGCGAAAACGCCGCTACCGCATTCAGGACGAGGCCGCCCACTAACGGAGGCAGTCCCACCAGCGACGCACAGAAGCCCCCGATTAAAAAATTGGCAATCACTGCCATCATCAAAAATAAAATGTTTTTCATTTAATTTGTATTAATTTGTTAAAATTCTTACGGTTAAAATACGGGGTCAAAGCCATAATGCGCCTTGAACAGACGGATGTATTCTTCGCGGTTGTTCTCGCGCAGTTCTTTCAATTCGGCTTCCGGGAGCTCGTTAAATTTCTTGTCCGTGCTTCCGCCGCCGGACTTGGATATGATTACCTGCATCGGCTTTACCGCTTCCGGAAAGGCCTCTAAGGTGGTTCTTAATACCTCCACGCCGGCGTTATGGCCCAGGTCAATGAAGTGCTGCCGTTTGTCGGCGGTAATTTTTTTCCCTACCGCGGCATCGACCAGCGCAACGACCTGTGCTTCGCGGATGCCTTTGATGGTCTTTTCCAACTCATCTACGCGGGCAGCCTTGCCTTGCAATTCGTTTAATTTAGCCGTTATTTCGGCTTCTGTCGCGTCGGCTTTCAGGCCTAACGCAAGTGCAATTAATTCCATTTTTTTATGTGTTTTTGATTTGTCCAATGCTTTTTTGTCCGCCACTAATGCCACCGGGCAGCCGCACGCCGTGGCCAAGGCTTCCGTGTCCTTGTCTATTTTAATGCGTGGCTTCACAGACGTAATAAAGCCCATGTCCTTTGCTTCTGCCGCCGTCAGCCACCAGTCGCCCGCACGCCAGTGCGCGTCGAGCGCCACGATGTCCGACGCCACGGATTTATAGGTATCGTAATACAGCGATTCCACGTTCCGAAGCCCTTTGAGGTAGTTCTCCATCTCCGACACTGTGCCGATGACACAACCCGTGGGCTTGTGTAGCATAAACTGCCCGTTGGCGGGCATCGAAAATTCTTTGCAGTGCAAGGCTATATAAGTGGCCGCGCTGGCGACCAAAGCCCCGCCCTCGCCGGTTACACGTCCTTTGAATCGGCCGATGATATTGACGATTTCACTCGCGTCGAAGCACGAACCGCCGCCGCTATTGATATAGATATGCGCGTCGGCGAGGCCGTCGGCGACAAGCGTATCAACCTGCTGCCGGAACGTTTCGCAGTCCGTTTCCCAGCCAATGACGCCTGTAATGCGTATCTCTGCCCGGTCGCCTTTCTTTTCTGCCGTAATACGGAACGGTATAGAGGGCTTTGTGTCGCCTTTGGTCGAGGATATGGTACCTTGATTTTTCATTGGATAGCAAAAGTCCGACCTTTTTTGCACAAAAAAAAAAAGTATGTTGTTCAACGATAAACTTTTTTTCATTTTCCCCATTTTCCGCCAATTTTGCAGAAAAAAAACAATGGCGGATTTAACACGTAAACAAAAGCAGGAACTGGCTAAACTGCTTTACACCCGCGGCGGGTTCTCTCAAAAAGAGGTCGCCGCAAAGGTGGGTGTCAGCGACGTAACAATGAATAAGTGGGTGAACGGCCCCGAAAAATGGGACTTATTAAAAACCTCCATCACCGCCACCCGCGAAGAGCAGCTGCGCCGGCTATACCTCCAATTGGCCGAATATAACGACGCTATCGAAGCCCGAGATAAAGGAAAACGCTACCCGTCGGCCAAAGAAGCCGATGCGATGAACAAAATCGCCGCGACTATTGAAAAGTTGGAACGCGAAACAGGCGCGGTGGATATATTGAACGTGAGCAAAAAGATGCTCGACTGGCTGCGTACATTTGACCTGCCCAAAGCACAGGAACTGTCCGACCTGTTCGATGCATTATTAAAAGATAATTTGCGCTAATGACTAACAGGCAAATAATAACCGACTGGAACGAGTACCGCCGGATACTCAAAGCCGAAACCGGCCTCACCGGTTCGCTGACGCAGGCCGGCATTATGAAACACCGGAAGCAGTTGGAAGCCAATCCCGAAGAATGGATAAAATTCTTTTTTCCCGGCGCGGCCAAATACCCGTTTGCGCCATTTCATAGAAAGTTTTTCAAACGCATTATTCGCAACCCCGAATGGTACGAAGTCCTGTCGTGGTCGCGCGAGTTGAGTAAGACCACCTGCACGATGTTCGCCGTACTGTTCCTGGCGTTGACCGGTAAAAAGCGCAATATCCTGCTCATCTCCAATTCTTACGACAATGCCGAGCGGCTGCTGGAACCCTACCGCGCGCACCTGGACAGTAACCAGCGTATCAGCCTGTATTATGGCGACCAAAAAAATATCGGCCACTGGGAAGCCGGCGAGTTCCGTGCCCGCAACGGCGCGACCTTTCGCGCCTGCGGCGCGCTGCAAAGCCCGCGCGGAACAAAAACCATCGACGACGTGCGACCCGACTGTGTCCTGATGGACGACTTCGACACCGACGAAGACGTGCGCAACCCGGACACCATCGCCAACAAGTGGAACTGGTTTGAAAAGGCCGTATACGGCACGCGCTCCGTGTCGGAAAAATGCCTTATATTATGGTGCGGAAACATCATCGCCCAGGACTGCTGCATTACACGCGCCGGAAACATGGCAGACCATTGGGATGTGGTCAATATCCGCGACAGCGAGGGGCGCAGTACATGGCCGGACAAGAACAGCGAAGAGCAAATCGACCGCGTCCTTAGCAAAATCAGTACCAAAGCCCAGCAACAGGAATACTTCAATAATCCCATTTCAGAGGGTGAGATATTCAAAGATATTACATGGGGAAAATGCCCGTCATTGCACAGATTGGAATTTGTCGTCTCCTACTCCGACCCCTCGCCCTCCAATAAGGACAAACAAAAAAAAGGCGTATCGTATAAAGCGAACTTTTTGGTCGGCTACTATGACGGCAAATTTTACATCTACTATGGCTTTTTGGAACAGGCAAAAACCGCCGACTTCGTCCAGTGGAACTACGCCATACGCGACTACGTGCGCGAGCGCACGCAGGTACTCTACTACATCGAAAATAACACCCTGCAAAACCCCTTTTTTGAGCAGGTTTACCTGCCGATTTTTCAAGAACTGGGCGCAAAGCAGGGCTACATACCCATCACGCCCGATACGCGCGTAAAACCCGATAAAACCGCCCGTATCGAAGGCAATCTCGAACCGCTCAACCGCGTCGCCATGCTGGTGTTTAATGAAGCTGAAAAAGACAATCCACACATGAAACGCCTCGCGGAACAGTTCCTGCTGTTCACCCCGCAACTCAAAGCCCCCGCCGACGGGCCGGACTGTATCGAAGGAGCCGTGTGGATACTTAACCAAAAGATACAGCAATACGCCTTTACACCTTCTTTCGGGAAGATAAAACATAAAAACCTTTATTGAACTATGAACTAAGAACTAAGAACTAAGAACTAAGAACTAAGAACTAAGAACTAAGAACTAAGAACTAAGAACTCTTAACTCTTAACTCTTAACTCTTAACTCTTAACTCTTAACTCTTAACTCTTAACTCTTAACTCTTAACTCTTAACTCTTAACTCTTAACTCTTAACTCTTAACTCTTAACTCT
>JAITKF010000075.1 GCA_031278545.1 Prevotellaceae bacterium | reverse complement strand
TGCAAGCGCAAACCATCGAAGGCCTGCGCATCACAAAAGACTATCGCGGACGGCTTGATGACATCCTCAACCGAATTGGAAAAGACAAAAATATCCGGTTTATATATGATACTTCGCATGTGTCGCGCTACACTACGTCGGTCAATATGGAAGAGGAAAAGAGTATCGGCGGCATGTTAAAAATGTTCCGCCGGGCATGGGACATGGAAACGTGGATAAGCAACGATGGCTATATTTACGTTGCCCGCAGCCGGGAACATCTGGAGCAATTGAAAAATAAAAAGACGGATGAAACGGTCGAAACACAAATCATCAAACGTTCAAGCAAAGGAAATGTACAGCCCGGCAAGAAGAACTTTACGCTTACCGGCAATATATTTGATGCAGCCAACGGCGAGCGTATTCCCTACGCATGGGTGTCGGTATTCGGCACGACCAAAGGCGTAACTGCCGACGCCAACGGGTACTTCATCCTGGAACAAACCCCTTCCGACACCGCTACGCTGGTGGTACAATACATCGGCTACTTGACGCAGTACATCGAACTGGAGCCGTCCGGCGACAACCCGCCCCTGCACATCGAACTGGAAGTGCAACCGATGACCATCGCAGAAGTATTTATCACCGGACGGAAAGACGACAAAGCCCTGCAACAGTCCACAGGGGAACATAAAATGAAAATGTCCCCCATTGCATTAAAGGTATTGCCTAATTTAGGCGAGAAAGATATTATGCGCGGCTTTCAACTGATGCCCGGCGTCAGCGCGTCCAATGAAAACAGTTCCGGCATGTATGTGCGCGGCGGTACGCCCGACCAGAACCTGATTGTTTACGACGGCTTCACGGTGTATTATGTCGACCACCTGCACGGCTTCTACAGCGCGTTTAACGCCAATGCCGTGAAAGACGTGCAACTCTACAAGGGCGGCTTTGAGGCAAAGTATGGCGGGCGGTTGTCGAGCGTTACCGAAATCACGGCAAAAGACGGTAATGCAAAAAAAATTTCCGCCGCCAGTGAAATCAACCTTCTTAGCCTGAACTTAAGCGCGGAAATCCCCATCGGCGAACGCTTCACCTCGCTGTTTGCCTTCCGCCGCTCCTATCAGGGCTACCTGTACGGCAAAATCGGCGGGCAAAACGATAACGGGAATACCTCCGCATCCAGCGTTACCTCCCGCCCCGCCATGCGCGGCATGCAAATGGAAATGCCCGACTCTTACTTCTACGACCTGAATGCCAAATTAACATGGCGTCCGACAGACAATGACGTGTTCTCGTTCAGTTTTTTTAACGGCACAGATTACGTAGACAACACCCCGCAGTTCCGCCTTCCGTCGGGAAGCGGCGGCTTCGGCGGCGGTAGCATGCCGTCCTTCTCTATGGAAAACGCCAACTACGAAAATTACGGCAACACCGGCACAAGCCTGCGCTGGGCGCACACATGGAACGAAAAACTAACGTCAAGCGCCTTGCTCAGCTTTTCAAACTTTTACAGCACACGCGACCAGACGCGCTCCATATCCATTGTCCGCGACGACGAAACCACGCAAATCAAAACCGGCTCATTGGAAGAAAACAACCTCATCGACGCAAGCCTGAAAAGCGACTGGAAATACTCGCTGAACGACCGGCATGTAATAGAAGCCGGCGGTTTTGCCACCTACTATAATATTGACTACAGCTATGCGCAAAGCGATACGGCAAAAATTCTTGAAAAGGGGAACAGGGCTTTCCTCGCCGGGATGTATGCGCAGGACAAAATCAGATTGTGGGAAAACAACTTGACGCTCATTCCGGGAGCGCGCCTTACTTACTACGGTCCCACCGGCAAACCTTACGTAGAGCCCCGCCTGTCGGCAAGCTACCTCTTCAACCCGCGCTTCACCCTGAATGCGGCTACCGGTATCTTCTACCAGTTCGCCAACCGCGTGGTGCGCGAAGATGTCCTGTCGGGAAATGCTGACTTCTGGATACTGTCCGATAATAAGGAAATCCCCGTAAGCCAATCCATACACTTCAACGCCGGAATCAATTATGACCTCCCTGACTACCTCTTCAGTATCGAAGGTTACTACAAACTCAACGATAATATCTCGGAATACACCCTGCGCTTCGAAAGACCAAGAACAATGTCGCCCGGCGAAACAGCCGTCCAACTGACCGAACACTTCTATACCGGGCATGGCTACGCCATCGGCATAGAACTGCTGGCGCAGAAAAAAGCGGGAAACTTCAGCGGCTGGATCAGCTATACGCTCGGGCAGGTCAAAAACCGGTTTCCGGAACAATCGGATAAATATTTCTACGCCTCGCAGGATGTAACGCATGAACTGAAAACCGTAGGGATTTACAAATTCGGGAATTTTGACTTTTCCGCTACCCTCATCTATTCCACCGGACGTCCCTACACCGCTCCATTAGGCGCATACCAAATCAACCCGTTGGGTGGCGCGGCAACAAGCTACTACGCCGTGAGCGATAAAAACAACTTCCGCCTGCCCGACTATATCCGCCTGGACATGGCGGCAACCTACCGCTTCGACCTGCTCGGCACAAAAGGGAAAGCGCACGCCATTGGACTGTCGGTTTTCAACGTCCTGAACCGGAAAAACGTCAGCGCAAAACAATTCCAAATCGTTGACAATGCTATCCTCGAAAGCAATATCAATTACCTTTCCATAACGCCCAACCTGTCGTTAATTTTTAAATTCTGAGATTAACTTTAAATATATAGGATTATGAAAAAAGTACTTTTTACACTACTCTGGCTGAGTGCAGCGGCATGCAGCAGGAACGACTTCAATGAAGTGGTGGACGACCCCCTTGATGACCTCGACGACGCCACCCAAATCCCCACCGTGCCGGCC
>JAITKF010000030.1 GCA_031278545.1 Prevotellaceae bacterium | reverse complement strand
AACATTACAATGAATAGACTAATTTTAGCATCGGTTTTAGCGCTATCCATATCGACCGTTTGGGGTCAGGATACCCGCGTAGTAGAAGTTCGGAACATCAGCGCCGATTACGCCGCCGCATCGCCCACCGTCACCTTCGAGGTGTATTGGAACACGGCGCCCACGCCGCCACGCCACCGCGATACCGTATGGGTGTTCGTCGATTACCAGCCCATCGCTGCCAACGGCTCGTTGGGCGCATGGACGCCCGCGACGCCGACCAACCCCAGCGTTACCGGCGGCGCGATTGTCGGCGGTTCGCTCAACGGGCGCGGCTTTTACTTGGACGGCGACGGAACGGGCGCCTTCAGCTCCACGGTTACCGTACCGCTCGCCGGCCTGTCGTCCGGCGACCGATTCAACTGGTGCGCCTATGTAACCGACTATCCGCCCAACGCTACCATCGGCGCCGGCGCCTACGACCTGCACGGCACGTCGCCCTTTGTTGTCAACGGAGCATCGTTAGGCGCCGGCGTGCGGACGTATACCGGCTGCATCACCGCATTGACCGACCTCACCGGCTGCCCGGGCATCATTCCCGAACAGCCCGCCATCACGAGCTTCACCGCCTCGACCAATACCCTGTGCCTCGGCGATAGCGTCACGCTCACCGTCGCGGCCACCGGCGCTACGGAGTACAGCTACGACGGCGGCCTGACGTGGACGCCGTCCCCCGACACCAGCGTAGCCCCAACCGCCACCACAACCTACACGCTCTCAGTCAACACCGCCTCCGGATGCTCGGCTACCTACTCGTCTGCTAGTCCCGTTTCCGACAACCCGCTGCCGACCATCGGCGTGCAGGCGACGCCACCGGCCATCTGCTACGGCGACACTTCAAAGCTCTCCGTTACCTCCAACATCGCTACATCGTACAGCTACGATGGCGGCCTGACGTGGACGACGGCGGCCGACACCAGCGTAGCCCCGACCGCCGACGCCACCTATGTTATATATGTGAAAACCGCGATAGGCTGCATGGCCGCCGCCGCACCCGTTAGCATAACAGTATACCCGCGGCCTGTGCCGGCGTTCGTCAATCCGCCGTCGACCTACTGCGCCGACAGCGCATTTACGATTAAGGCTACCGGCGGCAAGTTCTACTGCTTCCAGCAGATATGGGTCGGCGTCAGCCATAACCCCTACCTTACCGGCAACGACTCGCCCGCCACCGCCGATTGCGAATACCCCGAACTCCCCTGCACCTTTACCGCCGACAGCGCCTTTACCGTCCACATGCCCGAATCGGGCAGCGTCGTCGTGTGGGTGAAGGTCATGAGCGAGCACGGATGCGTAAACAGCACGAACACAACCATCGTCGTAGACTATCCCCCGGCCACACCTGTCCTGTCGGCTACCGGCGATACAATGTGCGCCGGCTCAGAAATAACGTTAACGGCTACAGCCGGCGCAGCGTCCTACTCATTTAACAACGGCGCATGGCAAACAGACAACATCATGACCCTAACCGTAACCGCCAACTCGACCTTTACCGTCAAAGCCGCTTCTGCATCGGGATGCGAGTCGGCGGAGGCTTCAAAAGAAGTTGCCGTAAGCATTTGTTGCACAAATTGCGGCTTATGGGCAACCTGCAATTTCTCGTTAATCTCAAATGTTTCCTATGAGAATAGCACGCTTATGAACGGGTCATCGGCAGACACTTATTGCAAAAATAAAGATGCCGGATGGCGTCTGCCAACGTTAGATGAATTACGATGTATATGCCAGAATAAATCATCGCTTCCCGGCGGTTACGAAAGGGACGCCTACTATTGGAGTAGTGAGCCCGTCTCCAGTGGTCAGCATCATGCCCTGTACTTCGATGCTGATAATATATATACATGCCAGAACGGCTCCTCCCACGACGGAGCGAATAGAAACGTGAAGTGTGTGAAGTAGCTCTTTTTAGTAATGAGGTATGATATATAAGACTGAAATAATACGACTCCTTGTCCGCTGCTTAAAACCAACGGCCATGCAGCCGCTAACCATGAACTTTTGTCCATTGTCTAAAAAAAATGTATCTTTGTTCGCAAATTTAAAAAAGGGATGAAACCATACTTACTCTTATTATTGTGTTGCTGGACTACGGCTGGGCTGTTTGCCCAGAGGCGGGCGGCGCCCACGGCGGAGCAGGCGGAGCGGGTTTTGCGGACGACCACTGAGGTGGTGCTTACAGGGCATAATATGCTATTGGAGGCGGCATTACGCAGCGCAGTCGAGAAGAAATGGAACCTGACGCCGGTCGCATTCATTGATACCGCTACATTCCACCGGCACATCGGCGACGCCAACCGCACCTTTTTACTCATCGTCGGCGGAACGTTTAATAACGACGCCGCACAAAACGGTTATACCTTTCTCAACTTCTTAATGGGTGGCCACACAGAATTTGACAAACTCTCCGACTTTCTCCTCTGGCCCCTTGCCTGCAAAGGACAGGACGAAGACAATGCGTGGCTCTTTATGGAAGCATTTATAGATATTATTCAACAACATATCCGTTTAGTACAACAAAACCCGTCGCTGGTGCGCGCCGACATGGACACCTACAATAATAATATACCTCAATTGCGCACCCGCACGATTCTGATTGCCGACGACGATATCCCTTCCGAAATTCCGGAGGCGGAAATGAGTCGCTTCAACGGGCGCCTCAAAATTGTCTCCCGCCACGAAGTGGCCGACGCCATGATGAACGCCCTCCCCAACACGGTTGCAGGGATAGCCCTCTTCCCGCTTGACGAACAACTTAAATCGCCATGGTGCTACACCATGCTCATCACCTGCGACACCCATGAGTTGATTTACTTCAAGCGCCACAAAGTACGCAACCCTAAGCAACGCGGATTCCTCAAAGAAGAACTGCGACGTATAAGCATCCCTTTTAGAGTCGGGAAATAATTAGAGCGCTTACCCATTACCCATTCCATTATAAAAATGAAGACCACCGTATTTACCAATAAACACATCCGCTTAGGCGCAAAGATGGCGCCTTTTGCCGGATACAATATGCCGGTAGAATATACCGGAATCAACGAGGAACACCTGACCGTCTGCCACGCGCTGGGCGTCTTCGATGTAAGTCACATGGGCGAGATTTGGGTCAAAGGACCTAAAGCCTGCGCTTTTATTCAGTATGTAACATCCAACGACGCGGCGGTATTAAAGCCCGGAAAGGTACAGTACTCCTGCTTCCTCAACGGACAGGGAGGGATTGTCGACGACCTGCTGGTCTACTGCATCAACCCCCACACATGGTTATTAGTAGTCAATGCCGCCAACATTGCCAAAGACTGGGCCTTTCTCTGTCAGTACGCTCCCTGCTTCGGCCTGAAGCTGGGCAAGGATCTCTATAACGCTTCCGACGAAATCTGCCAACTGGCCGTGCAAGGCCCACGGGCGTTGGAGGCCGTGCAAAAAATCGTCGACGCCGACATCCTACGCATGGAATACTACTCCTTTGCCGAAGTTCCCGTCGCCGGCATCCCCAATGCCATCCTTTCCATTACTGGATACACCGGCGCCGGCGGCTGCGAAATATACGTCGCCAACGCCGACGGCCCGCGCCTCTGGGACGCCCTGTTCGACGCCGGCAAGGAATACGGCATCAAACCCGCAGGATTGGGCGCCCGCGATACCCTCCGCCTCGAAATGGGATTTTGTCTCTATGGAAACGACATCGACGATACGACCTCGCCCATCGAAGCCGGATTAGGCTGGATCACCAAATTCAGCGACGCCAAAGGTCTCTTCCTTGGCCGCGACTGCCTGCTGCGCCAGAAGGAAGAGGGAGTAACTCGGCGACTGGCTGGCCTGCAAATGATAGACAGGGGTATCCCGCGGCGCGAATACAACCTCTGCGACGCCAACGGTAACGAGATAGGTATGGTAACATCCGGAACGATGTCGCCCGTATTGAAAACGGGGATTGCGCTGGGCTACCTGCCGGCGGACAGAGCCTCTTCGGATGATACGGTGTTTGTCAAAATCAGGGGACGTTTGCTAAAAACAAAGGTAACCAAACCCCCGTTTAGAAAAAATTAATATACGGATTAAAAACAACGGAATATTGATTATTAGTAGATTGAAAACAAGAAGTACATTTTTAATACGACTTTTGAAAAAAAAAATGAAAAAAAATTTGTAGGATTAAAGTTTCTTCTATAAATTTGCACCGTCTTTTTTAAAAAATATATAAGTAATATACTTGATATGCATACGAACAATTGGAAATTTACAAATTAAATTATAACCTTCTATGAAAAAGAGTGAAATTCTCCGCGATTTGAAAATGCGGAAGCTATTTACGACGTTAGCGATTACGCTATGCTCAGTAGTCCTCGCGTTAGGGCAAGTTACTATAAATGTGCCCTCTACGGTTTGCGCAGGTACAAGTTTTATAGCGACATTAGAGAATGCCTCCTTTGATTCTGTTTCCTGGTCAGTGGCGCATTCTTCCTCGTCATTTATAATACCTTACATTCAGGTAGAGCCTGTGCAGGGCACGGCACCCACGACGAAGATTACTATTAGTCCAGATCTCGAGAGCGTCGGGACGATTTATATTACCGCTTCGTACGACAGTGGGGGTGTATCAAGCCCGACAGTTTCGCAGTATATAACCGTACTGCCTGTACCCAAGATTGTATTTGAACAGCTGGACACGCTCATTGGGATCGATACAGCGACGCTGAAGTTAGTCGTTCCTGCAAATAGTTGCTACAGTGGTAATATTGTAAGGTTGCGTTTTACGTCTACCGATCTTGCCAACTATGTGGACTTGACTTATGCTAACGAACCTCCGGTGTCTTCTTCTTCATTTGTCAGTGGAACTTTTAGTGTTGGGACCTTTGAAACCTCCGTTACGTTAAAAAACAAAAACACCTCGAAGGTTACACAGACGATTCCCTATACGGCAATCTTAATATATCCGAACGGGGATCCTATACCGGGCATACAGCCGTATAACGGCACCCTGACCGTTCCGCCGTTGCCGTGGATTGACATATCGCATAGTGATACCCTGTGGTGTGACGAGTCACAGGTAATAGTAACTTTGCATGGCGCCGATATAGGCGGCAATGTAAGACTGAAATTTGAAGGGACGGATCCTGCCGATATCTATCAATTAACCTACGAATCAGGACCGCCGGCGCCGGCAACATTTACCAGCCCCGAGTTTCTATTACCCGCCGCCAACACTGCGAGTTCCTTTGTTTTCAAGGCGAACAATATGAATACATCATGGGATAACAAATCGGTATCTTATACAGTGTCGTTGGTAAATGCTGATATATCCGATTATGACTATGAGGTAAAACCGCTATCAGGTTCGATTAACGTACCGCCGCAGACGAAAGTAGAGATTACAGGAGTGGATACCATCGGTTGTGAATTGGCATACTTTACAGTAAAAGCTGCAACGTGCGGCAAGGATTCAACGTATGGTATAAAATTAATCATATCAAACTGGAGTAATCTCAATGGTTTCCTCCAAGTAGAATATTTAGATAATACCAATAGTAGTTGGAAAAATATAACATCCGATATTAATAGTGCTGGTTTGATATGGGGCGCCGCTAATCCGATAACATCGGTAAGTGCCGACTCTATACGGTTCAGGGTAACGAATACCAATCCTTCCGACGCTGATAGTGTCTTAAACTATCAAATATTCCTTGAAAGTTTCTCGAGTACTTATCAAGCCACGACGCCTTCCTCCCATACGTTAATACTAAAAGCGTTGCCTCAAATAAAGATTGAAGGGGCGGATACATTAACAACGTGTACTGATTCACTCATAAAGGTTAACATTATCGGTGCGTGCGAGAATTACGCTTCATTGCTTAAATTAGAAATAGAGGATTATAGCAATGTCGACGGCTTGTTTACCTTGTCTCTGAATGGAAGTTCCTTGGACAATATCTTGAGCACAGGGAATGGCGAAATGTGGGGACCCGAAGCTATCCCTGCAGGTATCTCACCCACAGTTTACTTCAATGCTACCAGCCTCAACGACACGGAAGGGCCCCAAACAATCCGTTTTACAGTGGGTTTATACAATACCGACAGTACGTCGCTGATTACTGAGACGAAAGATTCTATTGTACTGCTGCCAATGCCGTATATAGTAGTGACGGATAGTACGGGCACCGCTATGTCAGACACTGTGGGTTGCGACGGTACAAAAATCAAAATAAAACTTAAATTAGACGAGACTTGTTATAAGAATGATACTGTACGCGTAAGGCTTACTATGCCTAACCTTGATGGAGATAATCAGTTTGAAGATATTAATCTTGACTGGTACAATCCTGTAGACACCGCTTATCAACCATCAGTATTTGATTTTACTACTACCGACAGCGTGGGGGTAATGTATAGCATGACTTTTACCGTCTCGCAGATGGATAATTTCTACTTCAGGGTAACTAATAACAATACTCAGAGTACCAGTACAATCGAAATACCTTATAACATAAATATACTACGGAATTCGGATACGTTGCAGATTGGCCGTGGGTATTCGAATACTCTGAAAGTACTGCCGTACAAAGGAATAAAAACCAACATGGACACCCTTCTGTTCTGCGACCGCGTAGACTTCACGGTGGATGCATGGGATTACTGTAGCAGCGACAACAAACTTATAAGTTTAGCACTTGTAGCCCCGACGGATACAAACTACTTTAAGTTGGAATACTGGTTCGACACCGGTGCAGGTTATTATCCGGTAAGTATCCCTGGCAGCGGCATATTATACGGAACAAGCGATGTGTTTACCAAAGAAAAGCAGGTAAAATTCCGCGTAGTAAATAATGATACTACGTCGGGTCAGAAAATAATCAAGTTTATATTATCTATACTGAAGGAGGCTGATCTTATGGCTCCCGCGTTGTACACGACGGATACGCTCGTTATAAAGTTAGCTCCGCTGCCGACGCTAACGGTTACACAGCTTAAAGATTCGGTAGAGTGTGCACCGGAAAATACGCTAACAGTAGAAGTTGGTCAGAGCAACTGCGATAACGAAAAGCAGTTGAAGGTGGTAATAGACAATTATGTGCAAAATTCGCTTGCCGGATTGTTTGACTTGTCCGTTAACAGCGGCGCCGTGGAGAGTATTAATTCTATAGGTGTATGGTACGGCGCTTCTCCTATCACACGAAGCGCATCAACTGCTACGTTTACTATCACAAGCAAGAACGAACGCGATACGGTAGTACCGCTTGTCTATACAATATATTTAGTGAATGTCGCCGATTCGGTAGAATTGCTGTCTTCCGTGCAAGATACGCTTTATCTGAAACCGAAGCCGTACTTCAAATGGCTCGATAATAACGCACCGGATACGGTAAGTTGTGAGGAAGAGTTTCGCCTGATTGCGGTGCTAAGTGATGTGTGTAGCCCCAATGTAGGATATGCAATTATAACGCCTGATGATACTACCCATGTTAATTGGAATATAATATCGCACACCGATGCTGGTACTATTCCGTCGGGGTTGTCATCAGGAAGGCTGTTACTTCCTATAAACAATAATGTGTCGGATACCATCACATTTAAAATATCCAGCCTTGACACTACTAATTCTCTTCCGTATAAAGTAGGGTATAAGGTAGAATTCATGAGACTTGTAGGGCTCTATCCATACTTCTCAGAGGAGATTATAGGCCGGACCTATCAGGATTCAATCGTTGTAATGCCGCTTCCGGGTGTAGAAGTTAAGGGCTTAGAGAGCGGCACCTTAGTCTGCGAACGCCAACCCTTCACCATTACGGCATGGAATTATTGCACAAGCGACACGTTAGTAGCGATGTTGCAGCTTACGAATCCGGAGGATACGGCGTACTTTATGTTGGAATATGAATATCCCAATAAATCTGGCAACTATGATACGGTTAAAAATTATAACGGAGGCGGTTATATATATGGATTGACCCATCCGTTTGTCGGTCTCTCGGATTCTATCAGGTTCTTTATTACAAATAACGATACTACGGATAGCGATAGGGACGTAAAATATACGGTGTCTATAGTAGACAAAACGAGTCTTGCTGTACTGTATACTTCGGATACGTCTACCTTCACGCTAAAAGCCTTACCGAAAATAGAAGTGGTAGCTCCGG
>JAITKF010000109.1 GCA_031278545.1 Prevotellaceae bacterium | reverse complement strand
GCAGGGGTTCCCGACGACAGCCCGGCGACGTTGCAATGGAAAATCTTCGAGTGCGGGGATAATATGAGTATTTTAATATACTATGGTTCCTATAGCGTGTTTGATAAGACGACAACCGATGAGCAGCCTTGCACCGAAGCCGTGATAGTATGTGCATTGCGTATGACGATTAACGGACAAAACCAAGTTTTCTTTGTGGACGAAAAAATAATATCAATACCCGAAACGCCGCCGGTAACGGCTACTCCTGTAGTGTACCCGGGTACTCATCTATTGAATACTTCGCCAGTAACATCCGGGCCAAGCGGCTCCTACAGGCTTGTAGCTGTAACTACTTCCTCTGGAATCTTGAACATTTCCCCCCCTGCATATCGATGGATTGTCACGGGTCCCGACGGCGCTATGCAAATACTGTATGGTGCGCGGGCAACCGTAACATTCATGATAACGGGAACGTATAGCATATCCTTAAGTGACTCCAGTAGTTGTTGGTCGACACCGGGGGTTTCTACAACCTTCACTGTTTTACCGACCTATTCGTTATATCCCAATCCGGTAACAACGGGTATCCTGAATATTGCGCCTGTTAGTGGCAGTACCGCCTCACATACATGTTTAGCATACACTATACGGACGGTAGCTACCGGCGCGATAGTATTGCAGGGTCAGGTCAGTCGTAGTAGTGGTCAGAGAGCGCCGTCTCAAATTAATGTATCATCGCTTTCTTCCGGCTTGTACCTTGTGCAGTTAGCAACGTGTGGTACGCTTTTGCAGCCATCGACCCTTATCCAAACCGATGTAATCGTGATACCCTAAGCCACGAACAGTGTCGCATTCTGAAAATGCGAATCCATTCCCATTCTTCGATTCCGGACAGCCATGCTGTCCGGAATTGTTTTTTAGGGCGGACTATTGATTATTGCATTCTTTTCGGGAAATTTTTATGTCCATCCCATGGTCAACGCATTTAAAATTATATAAATCGACGATTATTAACCATTTGAAGCAAAGATTTCCTTATCAAACTGTTCAAAATTTAAATACATTGATACTGACACGGATAGCTCCCGTTTGCCCATCTCAAGAAATTATCGTACTTTTGCAGACATTTTTAAAAAAAACAATAATTCACTATAAAAAAAGCAAAGAATAGTATGACACAAATTAAACGTGTGTATTTTTTCGGCAACAAGACCGCCGAAGGAAATGAAAAAATGAAAGACCTGTTAGGTGGTAAAGGCGCCAATTTGGCAGGGATGAACCTTATCGGAATACCCGTGCCGCCGGGATTTACGATTACCACCGAAGTATGTAATGAATACTTCCGTAACGGCCGCAATGAAGCGGAAATTATGACGCTCATCAACCCCGAAGTCAAGGCGGCCATGACGAAAATTGAAGAAGCCGTAGCCGGGCCGACGTTCGGCGACAATAAAAACCCCTTGTTAGTATCAGTACGTTCCGGCGCGCGCGCGTCCATGCCCGGAATGATGGACACCATCCTCAACCTGGGACTAAACGACGAAGCAGTAGAAACGATAGCCGCTAAAAGCAATAATCCCCGATTTGCATGGGATAGCTATCGCCGTTTTGTACAAATGTACGGCGACGTAGTCCTGGGCATGAAGCCCGAAAGCAAAGACGCCGAAGACCCTTTTGAAGAAATCATCGACCGCATGAAAGCGCAGAAAAAAGTGAAGTTGGATACCGAACTAACTGCCGCCGACCTGAAAGAATTAGTCCGCCTGTTTAAAGACGCAGTGAAAACAAACACCGGTCGCGACTTCCCGACCAATCCGTGGGAACAATTGCAAGGTGCGGTGATGGCCGTATTCAACAGCTGGATGAACGACCGGGCGATACTCTACCGCCGCCTCAATCAAATTCCCGCCGAATGGGGCACCGCCGTAAACGTACAAGCGATGGTATTCGGCAATATGGGAAACAACTCCGCCACCGGCGTAGCTTTCACGCGCGACGCCGCCACCGGCGAAAACCTCTTCAATGGCGAATACCTCATCAATGCACAAGGCGAAGACGTAGTGGCCGGCATCCGCACACCGCAACAGATTACACTCGAAGGCTCGCGACGTTGGGCGACGTTGGCCGGCGTTAGCGAAGAAGAACGCAAAACAAAATACCCCTCGCTCGAAGAAGCCATGCCGACAGTCTACACCGACCTGTTCAACACGCAACGCAAGCTGGAAGAACATTACAGAGATATGCAGGACATCGAATTTACGATTCAGGACGGCAAACTGTGGATGTTGCAAACCCGCAACGGTAAACGCACCGGCGCAGCGATGGTAAAAATTGCCGTAGATATGCTCCACGAAGGCGCAATCGACGAAAAAACCGCCATCCTGCGCTTAGAACCGAATAAATTAGACGAGTTGCTGCATCCCGTATTCGATAAGAACGCGCTGAGCAAAGCCAAAGCCATCGCGAAAGGCCTTCCGGCGTCGCCGGGCGCAGCCACAGGACAAATTGTATTCTCCGCCGAAGATGCGGAAACGTGGGTCGAACGCAACAAGCACGCCAAAGTAATCTTAGTGCGTGTCGAAACCTCGCCCGAAGATTTGAAAGGAATGAACGTAGCGCAGGGTATCCTGACCGCCCGTGGCGGAATGACGTCGCACGCAGCGGTAGTTGCCCGCGGTATGGGTAAATGCTGTGTATCGGGCGCTGGCGCGGTGACAATCGACGGCAAAAAACGCACGATGACCGTCGATGGCAAAACATACCGCGAAGGCGACTGGATTTCGCTCGACGGCTCGACCGGCACAGTGTACGAAGGGCAGGTAGCGACGATTTTGCCGGAATTAAGCGGCGATTTCGCAAAGGTGATGGAACTGGCTGACAAGAATGCCCGTCTGGTAGTTCGTACCAATGCCGATACGCCGCGCGACGCCCGTCAGGCACGAGCATTCGGAGCGCAGGGCATTGGCCTTTGCCGTACCGAGCACATGTTCTTTGAAGGAGACAAAATTCTCGCCATGCGTGAAATGATACTCTCCAAAGACGAAGCAGGACGACGTAAGGCCTTAGAAAAACTGCTGCCCTTACAGCGTACCGACTTTGAAGGCATCTTTGAAGCGATGGCCGGACTGCCGGTAACTGTCCGCCTGCTCGACCCGCCGTTGCACGAATTTGTACCACACGACGAAAAAGGACAGCAGGAAATGTCGAATGCCATGGGTGTGCCCTATGAAGAAATACACGTGCGCGTAGAAGCCCTGCTCGAGCAGAACCCGATGTTAGGCTTGCGCGGATGCCGTCTCGGAAACCTGTATCCCGAAATTACCGAAATGCAAACCCGCGCTATCCTCGAAGCCGCCCTGAATTTAAAGGAAAAAGGAATTATTGCCATCCCCGAAATCATGGTGCCGCTGCCTGGTATCCTCTACGAATTTCTAGCGCAACGCAAAATTATTGACGAAGTAGCCGCCAAAGTCTTTGCCGAACACAATGACAAAATCGACTACAAAGTCGGCACGATGATAGAAATCCCCCGCGCAGCCCTTACAGCTAACCGAATTGCCGAATCAGCAGAATTCTTCTCCTTCGGCACTAACGACCTTACGCAAATGACTTTCGGCTACTCGCGCGACGACGTGGCGAAGTTCCTGCCAATGTACATTGACAAGGGGATCCTGAAACATGACCCGTTTGCTGTCCTCGACCAGAAAGGCGTGGGACAATTAGTCAGCATGGCCGCCGTCAACGGTCGCGCCACCCGTCCCGAGCTGAAATTAGGCATCTGCGGCGAACACGGCGGCGAACCCTCGTCGGTCGAATTTTGCCACCGCATCGGATTGAATTACGTTAGCTGCTCGCCCTTCCGCGTGCCCATTGCACGTCTGGCGGCAGCACAAGCAGCGTTGAAATAACTTTTTTTGTTGAGTTGCTCAATAGCCGGGAAGCGTCAGCCCTTCCGTTCCTCATCCTTGCAGAATTTGTCAGGCACGGCATATAGCCTTGCAGGGGTAAGACGTGCATAACCGCAGGTTTAGCTTCACGAAAAAAAGTTTTGTGATTTCAAAAAAATGTGTACCTTTGCAGTCCCAAAGGCGGAAATAGCTCAGTTGGTAGAGCATAACCTTGCCAAGGTTAGGGTCGCGAGTTCGAGTCTCGTTTTCCGCTCCAATGTGGTTTTTGTTTTCCCATTGATTATTCTTGATGAAAATCCGTTGCGTTATAGCAGCGGATTTTTTTAATAATGGGTGCGGGGTACAGGGGCAAGTCCTGAAAAAAATGTATCTTTGCACAAACAATTTTTAACCGTTATCCTCAAAACAAACCCTTATCCTCATTAAATATGCTACACATAACATCTCTCCCGCAACCCCACGTATACAAAACGCCGCAAGGCACATTACAGGTAATGCATATCGGACATGCTTCATTGTTGTTGCAGTTGAACAACCTCGTTATTTACAATGATCCGTACGGCGAAGTAGCCGATTTTACGGGCTTCCCAAAGGCCAACCTGATGTTGATTACCCACGAGCACTACGACCATCTGGACATCCCGGAATTAGACAAGATATGTATACCTACGACGACTATCATCGGAACGGAAGCGGTGGCGCAGGCCTTGTACGGGACAAATGTCCTGCAAAACGGGGACGTCTTCCGCTGGAACGACATCGTCATCTCGGCAGTGCCGGCTTACAATATCCGTCATAGGCGTCCCGACGGCGAGCCGTTTCATCCGAAAGGGCACGGTAACGGTTATATCCTCAACATCGGCGGCTTCCGAATCTACATTGCCGGCGACACCGAGCCGATCCCCGAAATGTCCCTCATTACATCGCCCGACATTGCCTTTCTCCCCAAAGACCTGCCTTATACGATGAGCGACGATATGTTCATTGAGGCCGCCCGTATGCTGAAGCCGAAAACACTCTATCCCTATCATTATTTTACGCTAGATAAAGTGGCCTTGCAGCAGGCGCTGGCAGGAATAAATCTCCGAACAATGGTTAATGGTTAAAATGAATAATACGGAAAACAATATACGAAAAGTGCGGGTTCGTTTTGCACCAAGTCCCACGGGGCCGCTTCACATGGGCGGCGTACGAACGGCTTTATTCAACTATCTTTTTGCCCGCAGGCACGGTGGCGATTTTATCTTGCGTATCGAAGACACGGACGCAGGACGTTTTGTGCCGGACGCCGAGCGATATATTATCGAAGCGTTGCAATGGTGCGGCATCGTGCCCAACGAAGGGCTTACCGCCGACGGGACGGTGGTCGAAATTGCCGACGCGCAACATCCGTACGCCCCCTACCGGCAGTCGCAACGCAAACAGCTGTACCGGCAATATGCCGAAGAGCTGGTGCGCAAAGGGCATGCCTATTATGCCTTCGACACCGCCGAAATGATAGAGCGTTGCCGCAAGGAAGCCGAAGCCGAAGGACGGTCGTTCACCTACAATTATACTATCCGCCGACAGATGGATACTTCGCTCGGTATGCCTATCGACGCAGTACAACGCCGGTTGTTGACGGAAACGCACTGGGTCGTCCGGTTTAAGATGCCGGAAGACCGCGAGGTGCACATGCACGATATCATCCGCGGCGACATCATGGTCAACACCGCCACGCTCGACGATAAGGTGCTCTGGAAACGCGCCGACGAATTGCCTACGTACCATCTGGCCAATATTGTCGACGACCGGTTGATGGCCATCTCGCATGTCATCCGCGGCGAAGAATGGCTGCCGTCGCTTCCGCTACACTACCTGCTCTACGAGGCATTCGGCTGGAGCGAATCGCAGCCGGCCTTTGCGCACCTGTCGCTGCTGCTCAAGCCCGACGGCAAAGGGAAACTCAGTAAACGCGACGGTGACAAGCACGGGTTTCCGGTATTTCCGTTGCAGTGGGTATCGCCTGACGGCAACATATCGCGCGGCTACCGCGAGGAGGGCTATTTTCCCGAAGCCTTTGTCAACCTGCTGGCGCTGTTAGGATGGAATCCGGGCACAGAGCAGGAGATTTTTAGCCTCGACGAGCTAACCGCCCTGTTTTCACTCGAGCGGGTAGTAAAATCAGGCGCCCGCTTCAATCCCGACAAGGCGCGATGGTTCAACCAGCAATATCTTAAAAACAAAAGCGACGCTGAACTGGCCGAACGCTACCACTCCATCCTGCAGGAAAAGGACGTGGAAGCCGAGATGGGAAAAATAACCGCCGTATGCGGACTGATAAAAGAGCGGGCTACATTCATCGCCGATTTCTGGGAATTATCGTCCTACTTTTTCGTACCGCCCGCCACGTTCGACGCCAAGAGCATGCAAAAATACTGGCGCCCCGAAACGCCCAACCTCATCCGTCAGGTAGCAGACCTACTGGCCGGCATCGAACCATTTACCAAAGAACACACCGAACAAGCCGTCCACGCATGGATGGCCGAGCGTAATATCCCGCCCGGCGCCGTGATGAATGCCTTACGGCTATGCCTCGTCGGCGCCGCCAAAGGCCCCGACATCTTCGATATTATATCCCTCATAGGAAAAACTGCCTGCGTAGAACGAATCAACGTTTTAGTGAAGCCTACCTGCGGGGAATGAAACCGGATGAAATAGCAACAGCCCGCTGTGTAACATTGCCCCTCCTTTTCTCCAAATTAAGAGAAACAAAGAAACGCCGAGGGCTATCACAATATTACGCTTTACGCAATTCAACCATAAAGCACGCTCCTCCTAATTCTGAGTGGCTATAGATGATGTGTCCACCCTCGTGTTCAAGGATTTTTTTACTGATGGCCAGTCCGAGGCCGCTGCCGCTGGTTTTGGTGGTAAAGTTGAGAGTGAACAGTTGAGGGCGCAGGCTATCGCTGACGCCGTAGCCGTTGTCTTCGATGCTGACGCGGTAGCCGTCGGAGCATGCGGCGAGGGTTATACGGATATGCCCTTCGGGTTTGTCCTGCACGGCTTGCACGGCATTGGTCAGGAGGTTGAGGAATACACGCGACAGCAGGTCGGGGTGGGCGACGACGGTGGCGGGGGCGTCTATGTTGCGCCATTCAAAGCGAATGGTGGCGTACACGTCGAACAGGGGACGCAGTTCATGCAGGAGCGTGTCGAGCCGCACTTTGACCGGCGAGGCCTTCGTCATCCGTGCAAAATCTGAAAACTCCGACGCGGTTTTGGCCAGCGTGTCTATCTGTTCGAGCAGGGCGACGGCCAGTTCATCGAAACGCACCGGCCAATCGGAGGCTTTCTCTTTTTTCAAGCGTACCAGATGCTGGATGCTAAGCTGCATCGGTGTCAGGGGGTTTTTTATTTCGTGGGCGATTTGTCGCGCCATTTCGCGCCATGCGCTTTCACGTTCACTTTGCGCCAGCTGGCGGGTACTCTCTTCCAGTGCAACGATCATCTGGTTGTAGGCGCGTATCAGGTCGCCCAATTCATCTTTTTCGTCGTAGCGGATATAGTCCATTTTCTTTGTTACATCGAGCCGTTGCATGTGCCGCCGCACGATTTCCAGCGGGCGCAGCAGACGGTTGGCCAGCGCCACACCCAATAACAGCGCGGCAATCAACGCCAGAATATACACGTTGATAATGGTGGTGATAACCGCCGACGTTTCGCGAATATCCTGCATCCGCTTCGAGAAATAGGGTATATTGACGTAGGCTACCGGTTCGCCGGCACGGTTGTAGTAAGCGGCATACATGGCATTGAATGCAAGGTTGCCGATGCGTTCGCGGTTGACAAACTCCGTCGTTTGCCCGCCGGTCAGCCGGTCGAAGGCCGTACGGTGAAGGCGCGTACTTTGCAGTCTCCGTTCAAAAACTTCCATGCGCGATGAAGTAACCAATTGCCCTTCCATATCGTAAATATTCACGTCGATACGCAGGCTGTTGGACAGTTGCCGCAGGGTGGTTTCCAGCGCCCATTTGTCGGCGTCATAAATCGTGTGGATGTGGCTGAGGTCATAGTCTAATTGTGTGAGTACGGCACGGATTTTATCTTCCATTTGGATCATGGCGCTTTCGCGAAAGCGGTGTATGCTATGCCATATCGAACCGATAGCCGTACAAAGGATAGAAACCATGAAGGCCGCGATGAACAGGACAGCGATTTTCCGCTTAAATGTATTGGGCGGCATCGGCCACCGCAGCCGCAGACCGGCTGCCGGTAATAAGGCCGCCATCCCCGCCGCTGTGATAAGAAACAAATATGAGAACAGTATCGCCCAGCGCCAGAACGTATGCGCTGCGCGGCTTATGACAATCGTATAATAGCGGTCGAAATGATAAAGCAAGTGTACATAGCCGTCGGCTATAACCTTATCGCCGTCGACGAACCGGTTGTCGTGCGGGTAACGGAAGTCGCCGTGGTAGAGAATCAGCTTGCCGCCGGCATATTTGGCAAAGGAGTAGCCCGTCGGCATTCGGATTTTATTGGCCATACTTTTTTCTATCAGCAGTTCGGGATAGCCTTCGCCGCCGGAGAGCAGTTGGGAGTCGAGTTCGAGGAATACGTCGACATCGCGCCCCGTACCGTCGACGTAGTGCAAGACGCCAAGGTAACTATTGCGCCCGTTGTCGTTCAGCAGGCAATAGAACGGGGAATCGTCGGCGAGACGCTCGCCCGTGAGCCTGATTTCCCGCTCGAAGAATGCGCGGCAATCCATCTCCTCTCCGTCGTCGCCATCGATATGCAGTTGTGTCGCATAGGGGCAAATAGTCAATTGCAGGTCATAATGCTGCAAGTAGCCTTGCAGGTGGCGCCGGCGGATGTAATACTGCACATGGTCGACCGGTGTTGCGGAAGCAATCAGGGCGGCCAGTTCGGTGTCGGCGACGATGGCCGGCGTTACACGTTCGTTCAGATAAAATTCGGCTGTCGGGTCGTGCTCCATATAGTACTTGTTGGCCCATGCGCGGGCCTGCAACGCCTCCATGCGATGGCCGTAGATTTCCAGCGACAGCATAGCATAGCAAGCCGCCGCGACGATATAGCACAGCCACATCCCCTGTATACGCCGGCGGAACAGCGGCAGGCCGTTCACACTCGCGTGCACCAGCAGGAACAGCGTCGCCAAAAGCAGAATGAGAATACCATAAGCTGCCGCCGTGTAAGGCGTCAGTTGGTCGAGTTGCGACAGGTTGAGCGGAATCGTCGAATTGAGGATTAGCGACCGCCACGTGTAATGAATGCCCCACGCGCATACGCCGGCCGCCGCCAGTACAGCTACGCGCGCACCGGTATGTTTTCCGCCGTCGCGGGATGTTGCCTGCCGGAGCAGCGGCGCAGCCATGACCGTCATCAAAAACAAGAACAGCGCGTGCAGCAGCAAGCTCCCAAGCGACGGGATAAACGACGAATCGGCGTAGAGCGATGGGGCAAACAAGTAAAAATGGCTATTATAAAAGAAGTCTTCCACCGCAAAAATACCATAGCGCGACAACGCCAGCAGCCCGATGACGACCACCCGCATGGGAATTGTATTCCGGTATTGCGGCGCGAGGAGCAGCGCGGCAATCAGCCATGCCAACGCTATCCAACGGAGCGCCAGCTGGCGGTTCGAGAGGGTTTCGTCGTCGAAAATCAACGTGAATAGCGGATCGCCGGAGGTCGACCGCACCATCCCTGCCTCATCGGTCGTATCGGTCGCCGGCGTTACGTCGATAACCGTAGCCGCTGTCGCAAACGGGCTAACGCGCGGCTGCAAGAACTCGTTCTCGTAAACATAGCCGCGCTTGATGAGGATGGCCGTAACGATTTTAACGCTGTCGATTTCGCAGGCATTCGTTACATACCAGCTATCGCCCAGCTGCCGGAAAGTTTCCATCGTATCGACCGCTGCCAGCTCGCTTTCGGGCACGGCAATATCGTGGGTTGTCCACCGCTGCAATACCCCGTTGACAAAGTAAAAAGGATAGATGTAACGGTCGACGGCCGGCGTTGCCCCGACACGAAGTTGTTCGCCGGCCGACGCTGCCTGCCGCAATTTATCGTGCAATTGCCGCTCATATTGCATCCCCCACGAAGCATGCGCCGTCACTGCCGGACGCTGCCGCAATGACCAGCCAAATAGCGCCGCCGCTATTGCCAGGCAAAGAAGAGCGCCTATACCGGTAAGTTGTTTCTTATTCCACATAAATGCCTGTTTCTGCAAAAGTACGAAATAATTTGTGAAATGTGAGGCGTAAGGCGCAAAATGCAAAAAGCCGGCCATCCTCATTGAAAAGGGCATTTTTCGTCGTCAGGAAGGTTTCCTACGTCGTAGGACGGGTACTTTTCGTCGTCAGGAAGGTTTCCTACGTCGTAGGACGGGTACTTTTCATCGTCAGGAAGGTTTCCTACGTCGTAGGACGGGTACTTTTCGTCGTCAGGAAGGTTTCCTACGTCGTAGGACGGGTATTTTTTACCGGCCTCGATTTCCTGCATGGGCTGGGACAGCCATAATTATACCGCGCTACGCAATACATAATTATTTTATTATTTTTATATCCTGTAAATAACAAACCCCATGAATCATGAAAAAGATTTTACTTTTATTCGCACTAATTATTTTTTTAGCGGCGTCGTACACGCTTACCGGGAAAGGCGGCTCGATGGCGCGCTTTACTATCAAAGACGACGTATTATACGTGGTCGATAATGAAACATTAAAACTATTCGACATCCTTTCACCGGTGATACTGAACAACGGCGTGCGCCTCAGCTTTGAACGGCGTATCGTTTATGTTTGGCCTCCGTATCGGCGTGGCGTTATAATGGTTAATACGGGCATCCGCATGACGGGTTGAGTGTACGGCCTCGTTTGCCTGTGTGGCGTCGTGGTTGATCATTGGTATCGCCAAAGGAATAATGCAGGAAGAGTTCATGCGAACCGCTGTTCCACCCTCGCAGGTCGCCGCCGGTAGCCAGAAAATCGAAACTGTACCCCATCTTCAGCGACAGGCTTTCGACCCCGACCGACAACATACCCAAATAGGTGGCGTTTTGCAAAGGCGCCTTTACGGCTATGCCGGCCACCAACCCACCGCTACGTAAAGCAGCGCCGGCAATCAGATACTGATAATCCCCTTGATATATATACTTCGCATAAGGCGACAGCGCCACGTTCTCCAGCGCCATCCACTCCTGCAACGGCAATAGCCCGCCCGTACCGGCAAGGGTGATAGGAACACGGGCATGCGCCGTCAGCTTCAGCGGTTGATTCCTATAGACCCACAGCGAATCGCCGGCCGTAGCGCCGATATGCTGCACAGCCGCCCCTGCCTGAAACGCAGGATGCGACAATAATACCCCGGCAGCAAAATCCACGCGGCTCTCCGACGTCCCATTATTCGGATACGTAAGGACGCCGCCGCCGCCCACCCTATCGGGGAACAGCCAACTTTGCGGGTTGCGCTGCTGTAAATGAAAAACCGCTTGCAACGCCGGACGCACTTCCAGCTGTTCGGATACTCTGAACGCGTACGCATACGCCAGCCCGAACGAGGTTGTCTGGAACGCGCCGCCGGCGTACCGGTCGTTCATGGCATACACCCCGATACCGCTGTTCCACGACGGGACAGCAACATCGCCGTCGGCATATACCGCATACCCGATATTGGCCGTAGCCATAAACGGACTACGCGCCGCCACACTCGCATGGTATCTCCCGAACGCACCTGCAAAAGCCGGATTAGTATACATCGAAGCCGACAACGGGTGCGAAAATACCAAATCCTGCGCTGCCGCCGGCAAAACCAGCATCGCCCACCACACAGGAATAACAAAAAAACGAGGTATAAAACAGTTCAAAATAATAGTATTATTACATTAATCAGGATACAAATATACAGGAAATTTTTAAAAGATGCAGGATACAGGGCGCTATCGCACCCCGCAGGTATGCTTCACGGCTCAACAATTTTTACTATCTTTGCACGTGCTATTTTTACTACTTAGATAAATGTCTGTACCTTTTATAATATATGAGCAGGTGGACAAGTTTCGCCGATTGTTGCAAGACGTGCAGCGGATAGCGATCCTTACTCACGTCAATCCCGACGGCGATGCTATCGGTACAAGCCTAGCGTTGGCGCATTGTCTGCGGGCTCTTGGCAAAGAACCGACCATCTTTGCGCCCAATCCTTTCCCTGCCTTTTTGCATTGGCTCACCGGCGTAGAAGACATCGTGATATACAAACATGCCACAACGAAAGCACGCGCTATTTTAAACCAGTCTGAAATGATTATTTGCGTCGACTTCAACAGCCTCGCACGTTTAGACGAAATGGGCGAATACATCCGTCAACTGCCGGCGCCGCGTGTGCTCATTGACCATCATCCGAATCCGGAAGAAGAGGCGTTTGTACTGTGTCTCTCGAAGGTAGAAGCCTGCTCGTCGGCCGAAGTGGTTTATCATATTATAAAAGAACTGGGATTGGCGTCGTCGCTGACCTTACCGGCTGTTGAGGCAATCTATACTGGTATTATGACCGACACGAATAATTTCCTGAATAACTGTAACCGTCCCGACACATTCCGCACAGTGGCCGAACTACTCGAATACGGCATCGCTAAAGACCGCCTGTACGAATCGGTGTACAATAATTATACAGCACAGCGAATGCGGATGCTCGGATATGCCCTTAACGATAAAATGGTAGTATTGCCGGAATACCGGACGGCCTACATCGCCCTGTCGCGGGAAGAATTAGACCGATTTAACTTTCAACCCGGCGATACCGAGGGATTTGTCAATTATCCGTTGAGCATTAAAAACGTTGTACTATCGTGCTTCCTGTCGGAAAACACGGAAAACATCCGGCTGTCGTTCCGTTCGACTGGTTCGTTTTCGGTCAATCACTTTTCGCGCGTCCATTTCGACGGCGGCGGCCACCTGAATGCGGCCGGCGGCACTTCTACTCTTTCGCTCGACGAGACAATCGCTGCATTTATCCAATCCGTAGCCTTGTATAAAGATGAACTGGCAGCTGTTTAACATTATCTTTCCGTTGTGTGCGCTGTGCGGCTTGCTGTCGTGTTGCGACACGTCGCGACCGGCGATAGTAGCGCCCACACCCATGACGTCCGAAAATAAAAACACGATGATAGAATACAACCGTGAAATGGTCGAGCGCGACGACCGGCAAATAGCAACCTACATCCGCCGACATCGCCTGCCGATGCAGCGTTTCGACGACGGCTACTACGGCATGATTACGAAAAAAGGCGAAGGTATCGTTGCGACAGACAACACCGTGCTCACCCTGCGCGTTACCATCCGCTTGCTAACAGGCGAAGTATGCTATAAAGACCGTATCATCACCTTCCGTCCAGGCAACACCGCCGAGATTTCGGGATTACACCGCGTCGCCGCATGGCTCCAAAAAGGCACGCAGGCATCGTACATTTTCCCGCCGCTACTGGCCTACGGTATATACGGCGACGGCGACAAAATTCCCCAACGGAGTATATTAGTATACGACATCGAAGTCCTCAATGTCGCCCCCACCAACGCCAAACTATGAAAAAAACAGTAATTATAATTTATATCTGCGCACTGTGCGCCTGCCAAGCCGAAACAGAACAGAAGGCGGCCAATACGCAGATGCAGGACATCGACAGCTACATTAACCGGCAATTGGCCGACACATCCCTCCACGCTACGCTGGTGGTCAATAATAACACCTACCGTTTGATATATACTTCCGGTACAGCGCCGACAGCCGGCAGGGGCGATTCGGTCTATTTCTCCTACATCGGCTATATCTTTGCGAGCAACCGCAAAACGCCATTCGATACCAACAGAGACACGCTGGGATTTACTCCTATCCATAATAACGGTATAGGAATCGTAGGCGTCGGACATTATATAGCAGGATTGGACAACGGACTAAGCGGAATGCAAACCGGCGAAAAAGCGGAAATCCTGTTCCCCGCATCAGAAGGATACGGCAATACGACGGTGGGCACAGTGCCGCCGCTATCGGCCTTGCTATTTGAAGTAGAAATGACGAAGGTAGTGATGAACGATGAACAATAATGTATATGAACAACTAAAAAAGAATAAATGATGAAATACAACAGAAAAAATAATATACAATATACCGTTGGGTTGGCAGCGTTGGCCGTAACGGTTACGTTAACCGGATGCGCCGTACAACAGGGCGAGGATACCGACGAAAATGAACGCCTCCTGCTCGAAGCCCATGTCGGCATTCATTATCCGAGTGCCCAGAAAAAAGCGTCGGGACTTTATTTTATAGATGTACTGCCGGGCACAGGCGCACAGCCACAGGCGCAGGATTATGTCTATGTGAACTACACGGCCTACGATCTACAGGGAAATGTGCAGACAAGCAGCAGCGTTACCAATTCAAATAGCGACAGCATCGCGCGACAGTTAGGTACGTTTGCCTACACGACCTACTACGGCCCACGACTATGGGGTATCGGGCGTTCGGTACTATATACCGGACTGGAAGAAGCATTATACGGAATGCGCGTAGGCGGAAAAGCGCGCATCCTACTACCCACATGGCTTACGACCATCGGCGAGAGCGACCGGCAACTGACGTCGCCCGCTGTATTCGATATTGAACTGCTAGAAGTTATAAGCGATATCTCAGAATATGAAAAAAACGCCCTGCGCGACTACAATCAAAGCCACTATAATGTGCAACCGGAAAACGACGATACATGGTACTTTGCCGAACTGACGCCCGGTGCCGGCGAAATAGCTGCAATCAACGACACGTTCCATGTATGGTACGTCGGCTACCTGCTTGACGGCTTTGTATTCGACACTAATATTGCCGACAGCGCCAAATACCACCGCATATACGACTCTTCCAGCACTTACGAGGAACTGACGTCGGTATATGCCGAAGAAATGGAATTAGTCGACGGATTTAAACAAGCGCTCGAAAAAATGAAAGCCGGCGGCGAAGCCATCGTCTTCTTCTCCTCCGACTTAGGTTATGCAGACGTCGGCTCGGGACAGATACAAGTCTACACACCCTTGTGCTTCTACATCCGAATGGAACGCATCGGCCGCGCCGTATCCACAGACTGACCACCGGACACAATAACCCCGAGAATCCTATGCCTGTTACCCGTTTTAGCGTATCGTTGGAAAGCGAACTATTGGAGGCGCTCGACCAATATGTAGACGCCAATCATTTTTCAAACCGCTCGCAGGCCGTCCGTCTCCTTATCGAACGAAACTTGGTAGAACAAAAATGGCAATGCAATAACATCGTAGCCGGTGCAATCATCCTCGTATACCATTTTAACAAACGCGACATCACCCGAAAACTGGCGGAAGCCCAACACCAGTACAGGGAAGAAATCATCGCCGTCCAACGTTTTCCCCTGTTGTCCGACATCTATTTTGAAATCATTGCCGTCCGTGGACAAGCCTATCGCTTGACTGAACTCTCCGACCGGCTCATTACCGTCAAAGGTGTCCGGCACGGAAAACTGCTGATGACGAAATGTGAAGCATAAAGCGCTTACGGACGTCCCCGCGCCGCAGGCATAGGAATATTCCGTAACTGTACTATGAATAAAATGAGGCTGCCTCTTTTTGGGACAGCCTCTTCTTTTCTTATCTCAGTTACATTTACTATTTGAACTCACCAAAAATTATTTTTATTGAGAAAAGATACAAATAAGTAGCCCTATGAGTGTACCGCGGCTGTAGCCGAGAGCGTGCCCTGTTGTGCAATTCATACAGGGTTAGGGTGCGGGGGCGTGTTTCTACCCGCATTTTGTTCTAACGGGTAATCCCGCATCTCGCACCTCACACCCCGCAGGCATATTTTACTCATTATTCATTGTTTTTTTCTACCTTTGCTCCCGGTTAATTTAATACTTATTTAATATGACACAATCATTCTGTATACGAAAAACGATGTTATGTTTTTTTCTGCTTTGTGTGGCGCTGGTATGGGGCTATGCGCAGAATTTTAGCGGGACGGATATTTTTCCCGCATTTACGCTACCGATGAAATATCCGGCGTTGACTCCCGACGGGACGACCCTGATTTTTCTGGCTGGCGACGAGGGGGCGATGACAGCTTACGAGTCGCACCAACAGGACGGACAATGGACACCGCCTGCGCCGTTTGCCTACATTAACGACCTGATAAGCCGCACGGGCGCGGAAGTCGGCGGCTTTTCGTTTAATCACGACGGCACGGCGCTCTACTTCCATGCTAAAATAGACGGCAACTATTTCGACATCTATTTTTCGAAGAAAACCAAAGCAGGCTGGGGTGCGCCACAACGGGTAGGCAAGCCAGTATCGGCGGAGGCCGATTTATTCTCGCCCGCCATCTCGTCGGACAATAAAACGCTGTTTGTGCTGCGCGCTAAGCCGTCAGGCAACAAAAAGGAACGATGCAAGGAATTATTGTTATTCGAGAAAAACACCACCGGCGAATGGGACGGTCCCAAGTATTTGCCCGGCGAGTTTAATATCGGATGTCAGGAAACGCCGTTCTTCTGCGCTGACAACAACATCCTCTTCTTTGCCTCGATGCGCGAAGATGTTGATGCGGCGGGGAAGAAAATCGCCGACGATAACTACAATATTTACTATGCCCGACGAATCGACGAAAACAACTGGTTTTACCCGGTGTATGTCGAAGGATTGAATAGCGAATACCACGATTTGTCGCCGACGCTCAACAGCTCGGGCAATTACTTCCTACTCTCCGTGAAAGCGATGAACCCTAAGCGTCCCCCGCAGAAAATCTACGCCGCCAAGCTGCCGTCAGATAAAGAACCGGCCAAAACCTTTGTATTGTCGGGCGTCATCACCGATTTATATTCCAAAGAACCGATAGAAACGGCCATCGTAGTACAGGATGCCGTTACATCGATGCCTAAAGGCGAATTTTGGTCGACCGACGAAGGGCGTTTTTCCATCATCCTGACGCGGGGAACGTTTTACAAAGTGGATTTCTCAAAAAAGAATTATTCCCATACCTTTTATTACAAAGATATGACCTCTATCGGCAAGCAAACGGAAGAAAGCATCAACGTTGCGCTGTTCGACAATGTGAATTTGGAATTGAATATCTACGACGGCGAGTTGTTTTATCCGGTATCGCCCACAGTGCTGATTACCGACTCGCTGACGCGCCAACCGCTGGCCTCGCAACGCATCACTAATGTATCGAAAGGCAAATATACGGCCAACCTCGACATTGGGCGTCTGTATAAAATCCGCATTGAAGGCGAGAGCTATAAGCCCTACGAAACCTCGTTCGACCTGCGCACCGACGTTGTGTATAGCGATTTTGAAAAAAGTCTCGAACTGGAAGCCTCACGGAAACAACTGTCGCTACAGGTGAAGGATAAGCAGGGCGCTTCGTTGTGGCCGGTCGACATCGCTATTGTGAATACGACGCGCGAGGAAGCCGCCGCCACAATCGTCCGTTACGACGATGACAGTCGCCCGATGCTGCTGTTGCGTACTAACGAGATATACGAATTGAACGTAAGCAAAAAGGGATATACCTATTTCAATACCACCCTCTTGTTCCCGACCACCGGCGCCGAAAGCATGGACATCGTCCTTGATGCCCTGACGACGCAGACGAAGATGGTGTTCAACAATATTACGTTCGAGACCAACTCGGCGGAACTGAACGCTGAATCCTACGCGGAACTGAACCGGCTCGTCCGTTTTATGACAGACAATGCCGACATCCGCATCGAAATCGCCGCACATACCGACGATGTAGGTACGCAGGAATACAATGCACGGCTGTCGGACAAGCGGGCGGCATCGGTCGTCCGTTTCCTCACGGAGAACGCCATTGCTGTCGACCGCCTGCAAGCAAAAGGCTACGGAAAGTTGCAGCCGATTGTCCCGAATACGTCGGCTGAAAACCGCGCGAAGAACCGCCGCGTCGAAGTGCGCATAATCGAATAACAGACCTCTATTTCCACAATACAACCATAAAACACGAAAATAATCATGATACGAAAGTTAATTATTTGCCTGCTTGTCCAGCCGCTGTTTATCGTTTACGCCGTTGGACAACCCAATTATAAAAAGCTGTATGAATCCATCCAAACGATGAAGGATTACGAAGCGTTTCAAACGCTGTTTGTCTACCAGTCGGCCACGACGTCTAAAGACTTTGTAAATGTCAACGGCTACTACCAGATGGGACTTATTGCCGAGAAAATGATACATCATTACGACCCGTTCCTGCAATCGCAGAATACCGCGCAGTGCCTTGCTGACGCCAAAACCTACTTGTCGCTCGCCCTGCATTATTTTACGCCGAAAGAAGCCCGAACCAACGGCCACTATTATCAGGCAACGCCGGGCGAACGAACATACGAAAATATACGGCAGGACATCCAAAATCATTTGGACGATGTCATTGAATATAAAAAATACTTTGAACAGAACCTGCAATACCTCACCCAATGCACCCATAAATACAATGCCTGCATCGAAACATTCGGCAACATCAACCGGCAGAATACCCGTCTGAACGACCTGTACTTTTTAGCGAATAATGCCTTAAAGCAGGATTTAGCCGCCTTACAAGCCGATTTCGAATCGACGCTGGATAATATCGAACAACTAAAAGCATCGCTCGAAGCATACCCGATGGGCGATTACAAAATCAATTATTCGCTGGCGCCGATATCGGTCTACCGGCTGCATGGGCTGGTGTCGGCCAATTTTATTGCGAAGGATGTCGCACTGTGGAATTTTACATCGTGGGTCAATGCCTTCCGCAACGTGCTGGATAATGAAGTGGCGTTCCTTTATAAACAGGTCGACGAGGTGCATAAAACCAATCTGGCGCACATCACCCGACTGAAACGCGCCGATAAATCGGGCGTTTCGGCAGACTATGCCGTTAATCCGGCGCTACTGAATAAAATTTACCAATACGATTTTAATGCCGTTACTGCACCGTTGTTGAAATATCAGGAAGAGAAAGTGCGCTTCCTATATCACAATGCCGATAACGTAACAGACAAATATCTCTACACGGTCAATCATTTTGCCCGGTCGAACAGCTATTATTTTGAACTGATACAAAAGAAACAGCAACTCGACTCGGCGCTTCGCCTGACGGAAGCCCGCGCCGTACCTGAAGCCACCGCCAAATACAGCGCTTTCTTTGCTTCGAACTATAAAGGACTGACCGGATTTAAAACCTACCTCGAAAGCGAAGCGAAAAATAACAACAACCTGCTGCGCACAGCTCTCGACACTTACAAAAACAACGTATGGAACGCATTCCTGACCGACGAAGTACGAACACTCCAATACCGGGGCGAATCGCTGTTTACCGCCGTCGTACTGCCAGGCAGGGTAGGCAAGCAAGGGTATTTTATTCATTCAAAAACCGTACTGGCAAACAAAAAAATACTCATCGCCGGGTCGTATGCCAAATCACCGGACGAGATGCCGGCATTTGCCGCATTATTAAACAGCGAGGCTTCGGAAGTCGAATGGCTGACAGTATTCGATAAACGCGACGGGAAAAACCACGGCCTCTTGACTGCTGGCGCCGACAACGGATTGGCTGTCGTAGTTACGACCATCATCAAAAATGCGGAAGGAAAAGACGAATTAAACAACACCATCTACCTGCTGGACGGCAACGGAAACGTGAAAAAGAACGCACGCCTGTCCTCGACCGCCGTACCACGTAAACTACTCTACGACGACATCGGCGAAACATTTCTGCTCGCCTTCAAAGGCACAGCATTTGTATCTTACGCCCTCAGCTCCGACGCGCTGCAGCTATGTAAACTGAAAGCCGATTTATCGGTCGACTGGTCGAGCGAACTGTCATTTCTCGGCTATGTGTCGAACATCATCAAAACCAACGACCGCTTTTACGTCTATGGCGCTTACAACTCACTGACCGACGCCGCAGGGCAACGAATATCGGCCGGAGACAATAAAATCGGCGCCTTTGCCTACACACTGAACCCCGACGGACGATGGCAATCCCTGAAACGATTCGAAGCCTCCTTCTCCTACTATCCCCTATGGATATCCAAAATCAACAACGAGTACGTCGATATGATTGCCGTCCGCGCCTCGAACAATGGCTTTCTTGACGAATCGAACCGGTCGTTTTATATGATTATTTCGGCGGACAACGAAGTAGTATACCAATATTAAGCGACGGGAGACGATGACCGTAGCGACCCTTCACCGGCAATCCGTCCGGCAATTGCTGCCGCTCTACACCGCCGGCGAAGCGCAGGCGCTATCGTATGCCCTCTTATCGCACTTTGCCGGACTATCGCGCACACAACTGTACGCCGCCCCCGGCACAGAACTCCCCGACGCGGTTACATCCCTCATACAAGCGGGAGTAACCGCATTACTCGACCACAAACCCCTACAATACATCACCGGCGAAACACTATTTTGCGGATTCCCGATAACCCTCACCGAAGCTGTACTCATCCCACGCCCCGAAACGGAAGAACTGGTAAGGTGGACGGTAAGTCAGATACGCCTAACCCTCGAAAGAGGAACTGACGACGACCCCACGACCAAAACCGCTACTATCGTCGTTCTCCCTTCGAGGAGTCGGGAACGCAGGCCCCGCATCCTCGACTTATGCACCGGCAGCGGCTGTATTGCGGTAGCAATAGCTGGCATGTTACCTTCCGCGACAGTACACGCCTGCGATAACTCGCCCGCAGCGCTGGAAATCGCACAACAGAATGCCGTACGGAACAACGTCAACGTACATTACTTCCCCTATGATTTATTGACGGCATCGCCGGCATTCGACCGCTACGTAGACCATATCATATGTAACCCGCCCTACGTCCGCCACAGCGAAAAGACACAAATGTCTCCTAATGTACTACGCTATGAACCACCCGAAGCCCTCTTTGTCGACGACAGCGACCCCCTCCTTTTCTATCGCGCCATAGCCCGCTTCGCCACACACTACCTGCATGCCGGCGGAAAAATCTTCATAGAAATCAACGAAGCCTTAGGCCGTGAAACCAAAGCGCTATTCCACGCCTCCGGCTTCCCTGACGTCGAAATACGTAAAGATATAAACGGAAAAGAAAGGATGCTAATGATACAGACGTAAAGACCGAGCCACGAAGCGGCATACACCTGCCGCTAACGGACACTGCGCAATACTTCGAGCATAAAATCCCAGAACTTTTGCACACTCCCGATATGCAATCGCTCGTCGGGCGAATGGACGCCCCGCAACGTCGGACCAAAAGAAACCATATCAAGGTTTGGGTATTTTTCCAAGAACAACCCACATTCCAATCCGGCATGAATCGCCCTCACCTTTGGCTCCTCACCGAACAACCGCCGGTAAGCTTCGACGGCTATCTTCAGCACAGGCGAATTCGGGTTAGGCGCCCAGCCCGGATAACCATCGCCATGCGTAACCGTCGCCCCGGCCTCGACAAACA
This sequence comes from Prevotellaceae bacterium, assembly GCA_031278545.1. Lineage (GTDB taxonomy): Bacteria > Bacteroidota > Bacteroidia > Bacteroidales > UBA932 > JAIRKX01. The sequence continues at coordinate 8,427 of JAITKF010000109.1, read as the reverse complement.
CACTCTCGACCATACGCGCTACATCGTATTTAGCGCTTTCGACAGAACTGCGCTGGCTGGTAACGACCTTTACCGTATAATCATCCTGCCGCTTTACCGACGCCAGATTGGTCGACGTTTCCACCAAATCCTTCATCGCACGGCTCATAGCGATGACACCATGCGGACAAGCATACAACGCATTTAACAAATGCTCCTGCGTCGTCCGGTCAATCACCGTATCGGGACAGGCGGCGGAGGTCAGGGCGTGCCGCATATTTGGTTCGGTATAACGAAATTCGTTTCGGCATTCGCTAGCATGTTGCTCAAATAACTGCTGCAACGCCGCCGCCTGTGCCGCCGGTACGACAAACGTAGCTGTCGCTTCACGCGGAATGGCGTTATGCAAATTCCCGCCATCGAAATACGCCAACCGGATACCGAAACGCCTTTGCGCCTGCCACAGGAAACGCGTCAGCAGTTTATTAGAATTAGCAAGACCCTTATTGATATCGTCGCCGCTATGTCCCCCGACCAGACCGCACACTGTCGCTGTAAAAGCCGGCCATCCGTCAGGCGTAACGTCGGGACGGAAGGAGAACACGGCCGTCGTATCCACGCCACCGGCGCATCCGATAAACAATTCCCCCTCATCTTCGGAATCGAGGTTTAGCAAGATATTCCCGCTTAGGAAGCCGGGTTGCAACGCCGATGCGCCGCTCAGACCTGTCTCCTCATCGACGGTAAAGAGGCATTCTACCGGCCCATGTGGCACGTCCGACGACGCCAGCAACGCCAACGACGCCGCCATACCTATACCGCAATCCGCGCCGAGCGTCGTACCACGCGCCTTAATCCACTCGCCGTCGACGTACGGCTGAATAGGGTCGGTAAAGAAATCGTGCACGATATCGCTATTTTTTTCACAGACCATATCGACATGACTTTGCAACGACACCACCGGCCGTTCTTTCATGCCGGCCGTTGCCGCCTTACTGATTAATACATTACCGGCGGCATCGCGCCGTGCTGGCAGCCGGTGGGTTTCCGCAAAACGGAGCAGATAGTCTATCATTTTTCCTTCGTGCTTCGACGGGCGTGGAATCCGGCATATTTCCATAAAATAAGCAAAAACAAGGGAGGGTTCTAATGTATGCATAATTGTATTTTTTAATTAGTGAATAAGAATGGGAACAAATATACGAAAAATTACTTTTTCACTCCTCGTTCATCATCCAAAACGTTCAAGCTCGACCTCCCAGTGCGGAAGTAGTCGACTTCCGCAGGCTATCAAGTTCATCGTTCAAGTTCATACATCATACATCTCCGTTCGTCGTGCCAGCTGTTTTCTGCGTTTTTTTTCCTATCTTTGCACACTTATTTTTTATAAGATAAGTGAAATTTGAATCTGCATTTTTAAATTATGATAGAAAACATAAGCGAAACAAACGAAACGTCCGAACGGATTATTAAAATCAATATTGAGGAGGAAATGAAAAGCGCGTACATCGACTATTCAATGTCGGTAATAGTGTCGCGCGCACTGCCCGATGTCCGCGACGGGCTGAAACCGGTGCATCGCCGTATATTATATGGGATGGACGAGCTGGGGCTGTCGCCCGGTAAACCGTATAAAAAGTCGGCGCGTATTGTGGGCGATGTGATGGGGAAATACCACCCGCACGGCGACTCGGCGCTCTACGAAGCAATGGTCCGTATGGCGCAGCCGTGGAGCTTGCGCTATATGCTCGTCGACGGGCAGGGGAACTTCGGGTCGGTCGATGGCGATTCCGCAGCAGCCATGCGCTATACCGAGGCACGCCTGCAAAAACTGACCGAAGAAGTACTGGCCGATTTAGATAAAGATACTGTCGATTTTATACCCAATTACAGCGAAGAGTATACCGAGCCGACGGTGCTGGCCACCAAAGCGCCGTTGCTGTTGCTCAACGGTACGTCGGGAATTGCGGTAGGTATGGCTACCAACATGCCGCCCCATAACCTGACCGAAATCTGTAACGCCATTTGCGCTTACATCGATAACCAAAATATCACGGTAGACGAATTGATGCAACGTCATATCAAAGGCCCCGACTTCCCGACCGGCGGCATCGTCTACGGATGCCAGGGGATTAAGGACGCATTTGAGACCGGACGCGGGCGGATAGTACTACGTTCAAAAACCGATATCGAAATATCGAACAGCGGTCGCGAGACGATAGTTATCAGCGAAATCCCTTATATGGTCAATAAAAAGGAACTCATCCAGAAAATCGCTGAACTGGTCGAAGATAAAAAGGTAGAGGGTATCTCCTATGTCAACGACGAGAGCGACCGTAAGGGAATGCGCATCGTCATCAAATTAAAGATGGGGGCGGTGGCCAATATCGTACTCAATATGCTGTTCAAGTATACGCAACTGCAATCGACGTTTTCGGTCAACAACATTGCGCTGGTCGACGGGCGTCCGCGTATGCTGAATCTACTGCAACTCCTGAAATACTTTGTCAAACACCGCCACAAAGTCGTCGTCCGCAGGACCCGTTACGAACTGAATCGCGCCGAAAAACGCGCCCACATCCTCGAAGGACTGTTGATTGCCCTAGACCACCTCGACGAAGTGATTGCACTCATCCGTTCGGCGAAAACACCGGAAGAAGCGCGTAACAACTTAATGGCACGTTTCAGTTTATCCGTTGAGCAGTCCGAAGAAATCATCCAAATGCGCCTGCGGCAGCTGACCGGACTGGAACGTGATAAACTCAAAACCGAATACGCAGACCTCATGCAGTTGATAGCACATTTGAAGGCCGTGCTGGCCGACGAGCAGTTGCAGTTCCAAATCGTCAAGGACGAAACCATCTCCCTGCGTAACAAATACGGCGACGAGCGACGGACGACTATCGTCTATGCTTCCGAAGAATTTAACCCGGAAGACTTTTATGCGGACGACGATGTGGTGATTACCATCTCGCACATGGGCTATATCAAACGAACCAACCTTACGGAATACCGCTTGCAGAATCGTGGCGGCATCGGCGCTAAAGGAAGCGCTACCCGCGACGCCGATTTTATAGAGCATATTTACATGGCCAATATGCATAGCACGATGTTATTCTTTACGCAAAAAGGCCGCTGTTATTGGCTGAAGGTCTACGAAATTCCCGAAGGAGAAAAGACGACGAGAGGCCGCGCCATCCAAAACGTCATCAACATAGAACAGGACGATAAGGTGATGGCCTATATCAACGTCGAAAACCTGAACGATACGGAATATATCCAGCAAAACTATATCGTACTGTGTACGAAAAAAGGAACGGTGAAGAAAACCCCGCTGGCCGCCTATGCACGTCCGCGTGCCAATGGCATCAATGCTATCACCGTCCGCGAAGGCGACGAACTGCTCGAAGCCATCCTGACCAACGGTAAGTGCGAAATCTTGCTGGCGGTACGTAGCGGAAAATGCGTGCGTTTCAACGAAACAAAAGTACGCATCGTTGGCCGTATGGGGATGGGTGTACGCGGTATCTTCACCGACGACGGCGATGAGGTCGTAGGAATGATATGCGTTGACCCCTCGAACATTGAAGCCCGGAAACCGCATGTGATGGTGGTCAGCGAAAATGGCTACGGCAAGCGCTCGGAACTGGACGATTACCGTATCACCAACCGTGGCGGGAAAGGTATCAAGACCCTTAACATTACCGAAAAAACAGGATGCTTGATAGCCATCAAAGAAGTTACTGACGAGAACGATTTAATGATTATCAATCGCTCGGGAGTCGCTATCCGGTTGGCGGTAGCGGATGTCCGCATCACCGGTCGCGCAGCGCAAGGCGTGCGCCTGATTAACCTGCGAAATGGCGACCGGATTGCCGCCGTATGCAAAGTCAACAAAAGCGAAGAAAAGCCGGACGAGGACAGCACGCCGACCGACGAAGACAGCCTAACGACGGACTAAAAGAGATACAGGGGGCAGAGTAAAAAAAGTACAGGATTCTTAATTGACAGTTATTATTATGCGTTATCTTCTTTTCCAACTCATTTTTCTTTGTGCTACCAGCTACGGGTATGCGGAGCAGAAGTCCGTATACGTCATCCCCCTTCATCGGGACATTGATGCGCCGGCAGCGCGAATCGTCCGCAAAGGATTGATAGAAGCACGCGCCCTGCAAAGCGATTACATTCTCCTGCATTTAAATACCTACGGCGGCGAGCTGACAGCTGCCGACAGCATCCGCACCATGCTTTTACATTGCGAAATCCCGACGCTCGTATTTATTGACAATCAGGCGGCGTCAGCCGGAGCGCTGATAGCTATTGCCTGCGACAGCATCTACATGCGTAGCGGCGGAAGTATCGGCGCGGCAACGGTCGTCGACCAAACCGGCGCAGTAGTACCCGACAAATACCAGTCGTTCATGCGCTCGATGATGCGCTCAACCGCCGCCGCTCACGGTAAAAGGAAAGTATTACAAGGCCGCGACACCGTCGAAGTATGGCGCCGCGACCCGCTCATTGCCGAAGCGATGGTCGACCCCCGGATTGTCGTCCCCGGTACCGTCGACAGCGCCAAAGTACTTACCTTTACAGTAGACGAAGCCATTGCCGGTGGCTACTGCGAAGGCCGCGCGGAATCAATCGACGAAGTCCTTACGCTGGCAGGACTGGCACCGGCGGTCGTAAAGAAATACAATCCTTCATGGCTCGATAAAATCATCCTCTTCCTTATGAGTCCGATCCTGCAAGGGCTTTTGCTGATGCTGATTATCGGCGGCGTATATTTTGAATTACAATCGCCCGGCATCGGATTTCCGCTGGCCGCGGCAGTAGTCGGCGCGCTACTCTACTTTGCCCCGCTATACCTCGAAGGCCTCGCCGAAAACTGGGAACTGCTACTGTTCATCGGCGGACTGGCATTGCTGGCCGTCGAGTTGTTTATCATCCCCGGCTTCGGCATTACGGGCATTGCGGGGATTCTGTTATGCATCACCGGACTGCTGCTCGCCATGATAGATAACCACCTGCTCTCGACACCCACAGGAATTGACCTCACGCCCCTTGTCCAACCGCTATTTGTACTCTCGGCAGGCATCTTCGGCGGGCTGCTCGGCAGCATTTACCTCTCCCGAAAACTGTATCCAACGAAATTCTTCGGCCGCATCGCCCTCAAAACCGACCTGACGGAAAACGACGGATACATAGGAGTACCGCAAGAATTGGTGCAACTGGTTGGCGCTACCGGTACGGCGCACACCCTGCTCCGTCCCTCGGGAAAAATAATCGTCCACGACGAACTATACGACGCCGTAGCCGAATACGGAATAATCAACAAGGGACAAACCGTCCGGATTACTCACTATGAAACAGGACAACTTTATTGCATTCCAATAGATTGAAAAATAATTTGTCAAATCGAAAAGAATATTCTACCTTTAACCGCTTTTTGAAACGTTAAATTCTAAATACTTTTACACATGGAAGGAGCTACCATTACATTTAATGAACTGCGTCGCATCAAAGACGCGCTTCCCGACGGCAGTACACACCGCATTGCCGAATTGCTGAACACATCGGTGGACACAATCCGAAATTATTTCGGGGGTAACGATTTTGAGCACGGAAAATCCATTGGAGTCCACTACGAACAAGGACCCGACGGCGGTATCGTATCCTACGACGACGTAACCATCCTGAACCTGGCAAAAAAAATACTAAAAGAAAATAACATCAAGTGGTAAGCTTCCTCAGGCGCCCATCGTAAAAAGCCGACCCATCATGTGGCAACGAATCCAAACCATATTCCTTTTACTCGCCCTCGGGCTGGAGGCCGCGCTCGTCTTCGCACCGCTATGGAGAGAAGGAACGGCGCTTCATTCCATCGGAGCATTTATATGGACAAACCCGCCGGAACTGTTCCCGACGCTTGCATCGGCCTTATTGCTGGCGTCCGCAGGCATCACGTCGTCGGCGCTCTTTTTATACCGTCGCCGGACACGCCAAATACGACTATGCCGATGGAACATTGTCGTATTAACAAGCTCTCAAATACTGATAGCCTGTTATTTTTTTACAATGAAAATGCCCTTTTTCACGCCGGCCGTATTTCCGGCCATAGCAGCAGCCCTGCATTTTCTGGCTATGCGTTACATCCGGCGCGACGAAAAACGGGTACGAGCCGCCGACCGACTACGCTGAATAGCCGAAGGTAATGAACACAGACAACTATAAAACAATTGCCGCCCCCGCCACAGGGCTATTTAAAGACAAAGGAAGCAAATTCCTTGCCTTTGCATGGCCGGTAGACAATCCGGAACAAGTAAAAGCGCACGTGCAACGCCTGAAAAAAGACCATTTTGATGCACGACACCACTGCTTCGCTTACCGCATCGGAACAAACGGCGAACAATGGCGCGCCAGCGACGATGGCGAACCCGCGTCCACTGGCGGAAAACCAATACTGGGACAACTGCTCTCACGAGAATTAACCCACACCATGGTCGTCGTCGTACGCTACTTCGGCGGCATCCTACTGGGCGTCCCCGGACTGATTAACGCCTACCGCAGCGCCGCTGCCGACGCCCTCGACCACGCCCGGATAATAGAAAAAACGACCACCATCCCCGTTTCCATTACATTCCCTTACACCGCCATGAATGCCGTAATGAAATGGCTAAAAGACGAACACCTCGAAATCTGTGCACAACAATTCGACACGGAATGCCGCCTCGAAATAGCCGTCCCGCTAAGCAAACACAAAAAAATAATGACAAACTGCCAACTGCAAACCACAAACTGCCAACTGCAAACAATCACCCACAACCAATGCCAAAGAGTCTAATATCCATCCACGACTTTTCAAAAGAAGAAATGTTGCACATCTTAGAAATGGCGGCAAAATTTGAACAACAGCCGGCGCAGAAACTGTTAGACGGCAAAATCATCGCCTCCATCTTCTTTGAACCCTCGACACGCACGCGCCTGAGTTTCGAAACCGCTGCCAACCGCTTAGGCGCACGCGTGGTAGGATTCTCCGACGTCAAAAACACCAGCGTCAGCAAAGGCGAAACACTCAAAGACACAATCACGATGGTCGCCAACTACGCCGACTTAATTGTAATGCGGCACCCCCTGGAAGGAAGCGCACGCTATGCATCGGAAATAGCCAGCGTACCGGTCATCAATGCCGGTGACGGCGCCAACCAGCACCCCTCGCAAACCCTGCTTGACCTTTACTCCATTCAAAAAACACAAGGCCGGCTCGACGACATCCACATCACCATGATAGGCGATTTAAAATACGGACGCACCGTACACTCCCTACTGCAAGCACTATCCCTATTCAATGCCCGGTTTAAATTCATCGCGCCGCCGGAACTGCAAATGCCCGACGAATACAAATCCTACCTGACCGACCGCCAACTCGCGTTTGAAGAACACTCCGACCTGACAGGCAATATTGCCGACGCCGATATCCTCTACATGACCCGCGTACAGCGAGAACGATTCCAAGACCCCATAGAATACGAAAAAGTAAAAGACAGCTATTCCCTAAAAAAAACAATGCTTGCCGGCGCGAGACCCAACATGAAAATCCTCCACCCCCTGCCGCGAGTCAACGAAATCGACCCCGACGTAGACGATACCCACCACGCCTACTACTTTGAACAGGCGCGCAACGGAATGTTCGTCCGCATGGCCATCTTCGCCCACGTATTAGGATGCGCCTGACAACAACCCCAAACAAACGGCACACACGCAATATGGAAAAAAAAGAATTTAAAGTAACAGCCATCAGAAACGGCACGGTCATTGACCATGTACCGTCGAAACAGCTCTTCAAAGTCATCGAAATTTTAGGATTAGCCCACTACGCCAACCAGCTCACATTTGGAATGAACCTCGAAAGCAAAAAATTAGGCACAAAAGCCATCATCAAAATCGCCGACTGCTTCTTTGAAGACGACGACATCAACCGCATTGCTCTCATTGCACCTCAAGCGAAACTAAACATCATTCGCGACTACAAAGTAATAGAAAAACGCCGCGTCTCCATCCCCGAAACCATCATCGGCATTGCCAAATGCGTCAATCCCCAATGCGTAACCAACCACCAACCCATCCCCACCCGCTTCGCCACCCACATGAACGAACACGGAATCCTCCTCACCTGCCGCTACTGCGAAAAAATAACCGACAGCCGTGCCTTAAAAATTATTCGTTAAGGAACCCCCGAACAATCTCCAATAACTATTAAAAACTTTCCCTGCTCAATCGGAAAGCTCGCGGATAATAATCTAATGCCGTCAATCCTGTCAATTTTTAAACTTTTTTTTGGCTGGTTTAAAAAAAAATCATATCTTTGCCGCCGGTTCAATCGTTGATTAAATTAGTTAGTTAATCAAAATCCCTTTTTTCTTTTTCCACGCTCTCATTTTTAATCATTTC
>JAITKF010000120.1 GCA_031278545.1 Prevotellaceae bacterium | reverse complement strand
TGTAGCCGTGTAGCCGTGTAGCCGTGTAGCCGTGTAGCCGTGTAGCCGTGTAGCCGTGTAGCCGTGTAGCCGTGTAGCCGTGTAGCCGTGTAGCCGTGTAGCCGTGTAGCCGTGTAAAGTTACAGGAAAATTCATTATCCTGCAAGTGTTTGGAGAAGTAGTTATCCTAAAGTTTTCCACAGTTACACGTATTAATTTAATTTGTTTGATGATTGATTTTCTTCTCCGCTTTATACGTAAACAACATGAGCAGGATAGCCATAACGCAGCCGCCTATCAGCAGTTGGAATCCTGCGGCCCACCCGTAATGCTCGGCTATCTGTCCCATCAGGATATTTGCCAGCAGTGAAGTGCCTACAAAATAACCGAAGAACCCGGTCAATCCGGCGGCAGTACCGGCGGCGTTTTTCGGCGCTAAATCCAACGCATGAACGCCGATGAGCATCACCGGACCGTAGATAAAGAACCCGATAGCCGTCAGCGCCACGATGTCGACCGTCGCCCCGAACGGACTCAGCCAGTACACCACAATCGCCGCCATTACGAGCGTCATAAAAATAATTGTAGTCATTGCCCGCTTGCCTTTGAACAGTTTGTCGCTAACCCAGCCGCACAGTAGCGTGCCGGGGATGGCCGCCCACTCGTAATACGAATAGGCATTGGCGATGGCCTCCGTCGAATAGCCTTTGACTTCGGTCAGGTACGCCGGCGTCCAGTCCTGCACGCCATAGCGGATAAAGTACACAAACGCATTGGCTACTGCCACAAACCACAGTGTTTTGTTCGTCAATACGTATTTAAAAAAGATTTCTTTCGTCGTCAACACTCGTTCGGACTCCGCCGAATAGTTAGCCGGATAATCATTTTTGTAGACCTCGATGCTTGGCAGTCCTTTCGACCGGGGGTTATCGCGAATCAGCAGCAGCGCTATCAGCGCGATAACAATAGAAATCGCTGCCGGAAAGTAAAATACGCCAAATTGCCATGCAAACGACGAGACGCCGAGCGACGCCGCAAACAGCAGCCCCCATTTCACCACCTGCCCCAGCAGCCCGCCTCCGACATTATGCGCCAGATTCCATATCGCCATCTTCGTACCCCGCTCCTTAACGGAAAACCAGTGTGTCATCACCCGTCCGCAGGGAGGCCAGCCCATACCGCCGAACCAGCCTATCAGGAACTGGAACACGGCCATCACCGTAATATTATACATCCCGATAGACGTCCCTGCGAGAATCGTCGCCACAGACGCCAGCAGCAAGCCTAACGGTAAAAACAGCCGGGCATTACTCCTATCCGAAATCCCGCCCATTAAAAACTTCGACAGACCGTAGGCCGTCGCGTTAAGCGAAAAAGCGAGCCCCAAATCGGCTTTCGAGAATCCCATTTCCATCAAATAGGGCATAGCCAGCGAAAAATTTTTCCGCACTAAATAATACGCAGCATAGCCGATAAATACCCCAATAAAGACCTGCCACCGCAGACGCTTATAATGGGCGTCTACTTTCTCAGGCGCTATGGCTGGCTGATGTGCCGGAGGCTGTAGGAAATTTAACATTGAATAGTGTCTGTTGAATAGTATGTTTTCATCATTTTATCTTTTCGAGTTGCAAAAGTAGGCGTGATATGTTACAAATTACATACAATATTATTACAAACCGCCTGCTGCCGCCACCGCCGCCTGCGCCTGCCACTGCCTGTTACTGCCGCTACTGCTGCTGCCTGCGGCCCACGGTCGCGCAAATTGTCGGAAGGCTTCAACCTGTTCTTGTTCCCATGCTTTATCATAGCCTAATTCGTCGGCTATGATGTGCGCGGTGAGCGGCGCCGCTTCGATGGCAGCGTGGGCGTCGAGGAACAGGAGGCGCACCCGTCGCGCCAGCACATCCTCCACATCGCGCGCCATCTCCCGCCGCACTGCCCATACCACTTCCGCCACCGTATGCGGATAGTTCTTATGCAGGCGCGCCGCATACGCCGGACGGTCGGCGGCCAGTTGCCGGATAGCTGCCGCATCGCTACCATATATATATAGGTGATCGCTCAAGTCGGGATGCGGACGGTAACCGTGGATACGCAGTTTCTTTGTCCGGCACTTGCGCGCATCCAGCAGACCGGTACGGATTGCTTTATTGACCGTACATTCGGCCATCTTCCGGTACGACGTCCATTTGCCGCCGGTGATAGTAATCAATTTATGGGGCGACACGATAATCTTATGCCCGCGCGACAGCTCTTTCGTGCTTTTCCCCGCGTCTTTCGGCGCCGCCAGCGGACGTTGTCCGGCAAATACCGATACAATATCCGAATAGCGGGGCGGAGCCTCGAAATAAAGCGCTGCCGTATTCAGGATAAAATCAATCTCTTCCTGTAACGGTCGCGGCTCAAGCTCGGCGACGGGACGCATAATGTCCGTCGTCCCCACCACCACTTTATCGTGCCACGGTACGGCAAACAGCACCCGCCCGTCGCTGGTTTTCGGAATCATCATAGCATAATCGCTCGGCAGGAATTTTTTGTCGAACACCAGATGCACCCCCTGACTTGGCTGCACCATCTTCGTATGCGCCGGCGAATCCATCGACATCACATCGTCGACAAACACGCCGCAGGCATTGACCACGCACCGCGCTCGCACCGTCAGTTCGCGGCCTGTTTCCCTGTCCGTTACTTTTACGCCCGACGCCATGCCCTCCGCATCGTGTAAGATAGCCGTTACGCGTGCCTTATTCAATGCCACGCCGCCGTGCTCCACGCAGGTTTGTGCAAGGTTCACGGCCATCCGCGCGTCGTCGAATTGCCCGTCGTGGTAAACGATACCGCCTTTCAGCCCTTTTTTAATAATCGTCGGTAAATGATGTATGACTTTTTTTGCGGAAATGAAACGGCTTCGACCATATCCGAAACCAAATGAAAGTATATCATACAAAGTGAGGCCGCAAAAATAAAGGAAATTGTCCCAATAGCTATAATTAGAAATGACAAATGTTTGGTCTTTTACCAGATGGGGGGCGTTTATTTTCATACGTCCCCGTTCGCGCAGGGCTTCGAGCACCAGCAACACATCGCCGTGTTGCAGGTAGCGGACGCCGCCGTGCACCAATTTCGTACTTTTGCTTGATGTTCCTTTTGCAAAATCGGCCATTTCGAATAAGACCGTTTTATAACCACGACTGACCGCATCGACCGCTACGCCTAAACCCGTAGCGCCACCGCCGATTACGATGCAATCCCATACTTCTTCCCTTTGCAACTGCGCTATCAATTCCGTTCTATTCATACAAAAATCGTTCATCTTTATAAAGCAAAAATAATAAAACGCAACAAAGGTATATCTTTTTATTTAATAAAACAAAATATTTTTTCAACAACGTAACGCGTACCTGTGGAAAATGCAGGGTACAGGGTAGCTACGCAGACAAAATACAATTATCCCGACGGCGCTCACAAGCCCATTGCCCGACAAGATTACACTCCTTGTTTCCGCTTGAAAAAGGCTTACTACGAGGCCCACAATCGTGCCGGCTATAAAAACCATAATTTGTATTTTTTCATGACGTTGATTTTATTGTGATTAATATTCTTCATTTAGTTTCTCTTTCTTATTTTCCCGAAAAATCCTCACGAGAGATGAAAACTGGCTTCCGGGCGTTTTCCGGCGGGGGCCTGTAGGACGGGGGTGGATAGATGCATAATGCTTCATGGTTCTTGTTCATTGCAATGAACTTACTGCGCATCCCGCACGCATCGCACCTGAAGCCCATAGGTCAGGTAGGAATAGACTGTATGCATCACGGAGCAATCGAAATAGAAGAAGAATGCATAGAGCTCTCCTTGGGGCGTAGAAGACCAATAGTAAGCATACGATACCTCGTCGTCTAAGGTATTACCGGAAATGCGGCAGGTAAGCCCCCAAGTATAACACAATGTAGTAGCTGAAGTACAGTTAGCAAGGGTATTAAAATCGTTCTGAGTCGGGACACGCCAAGGCGAAGGGCATAATGTGTCGCCATACATGTTAACACAGGCCCAATTGTAATAATAACCATAGTTCGAGGAATAATTAAAGTATTGAGGGGACAGCTGCCAAGCATAAACTATCTCGCCTGACAAAGAACTTGTATCCGTACAATTTGCACCATTGCGCAAAGCGCCACTCCAAATCTGCGAACCACAAGTAAACGTACTAGCGGGATCAGAACCGGGCGGAACAGCAATTGCAACAGTTAACATATACTGACCGGACGAAGGATTCCACGAAGTATTACAAGTACCGTCATGGGCATACCGCGTGAAGTAATAAGTACCGACAGTTTCATAATCTGAAGCAACGTTACCGATAGGATAAGTTGCCGAATTATAGCTCATCGTGGCGGCGCTGGTACCGGAACGCCGCCACTGGTAGGTTATGTTTCCGTCGCCGCCGGAAGCGAGGGTTGCATTCGCAATTGTTATGCCGGGATTGCTCCCCGGCGTCGTATTGCCGGATGCGGTGGTAATGGAGCCGGCGGTAAAGGAGGAATAGACCGCCACTGTTGCCGTCGTGCCGCCGGTAGTATCCGTGCAGGCGGTGGCGCCGATTCTGCGCACCCAATAGGTGGTGGCGGCATTGGGGTTTACCTTATACGTATTGGCAGTGGTGGTGCCTGCTGCATAGCTGCCTACTGTCGCGCCTGTGCCCCACTGGTAAACGGCGCCCGAGCCGTCGTTGCCGCCGGAAGCGGTAAGCGTCATAGCGGTAGATATACCGTTGCAGATAGTGGTTATGTTGCTGGTTAAGCCGGTGGGCGCGGTCGGCGGAGCGTTTACCGCTACCGTTGTCGAAGCTGCCGTAGCCGATTCGCAACCTAAGGCGGAGCGGGCTTTGACGGTAAAGGTCGTGTCAGAGTTTACGGTTATGTTGGTGGTGTTGTCCGGTTGCCAGCCGGAGTTGTTAAAGTTGTAGGAGTCGACGCCGGCGGCCGAAGCCTCCAGTATAACTTCCGTACCGGCGCATACGGTAGTGCTGGAAGCCGCGAGAGTAACGGTCGGGACTTCGCCTACTGTCAACACCCAGCTGCCTTCCGAAGCCAGCGGCGTGAGGTTACACGTTTGGTCATTGACCCTGCGGGTGTAGGTGTATACGCCGGCTACGGCGGCGTCTTCCACAGGCGGGGTATAGTCTGCCGCCGTAGCGCCGGGGATCAATACGCCGTCTTTCCACCACGAATAGGAAAGCTGGCCGTCGCCTCCAAAGGCCGCAATGCTGGTAATAGCGCCCGGAGCGCCGCCCACACAGACCGTATCGCCGATGGTTAAGATACTGCCGGTAACAATGGACGTATTAACCACAAAGCCAGGGCAGCCGGTGGAGTCGGTGATGCTGGTGATGCACGTGCCCGCGCCGAAGGTATACGAGGGCTCGGTAATCGTGCCGTTAATAATAAAGGGCGGGGTACCGCGCAGGACGTAGCCGCCGCCGGACTGCTGGGTGGCGTTAGGCGGATAGTCGGAGGCGTAGACGCAGGCATTGAATTTGGTATTGGCGGGGGCGGCTAAGGTGACGGTAACGGTGGCGGCAAACGGCAACGCTACATTGTGCCCGTTGAGGAAGAATCCACGTCCGGGCAACGAACCGGCGATGATTGACCCGTCGCCGGCGATAATCATCGCGTCGGTAATCGTGGCGGCAGTCCATGCGCCGGTCGTGCCGTCGGTGTTCACGATGCGGTAGTCGGCAAAGAGCCATACCGTATCGCGGTGGTTGGGTGGGGTGGGTGCGGTCGCCCAACCGACTTCAAAGGTCAGGGTAGGCGTAGCGCCTATAGTGATGCGCAGGGTCGATACCTGTACGACGCCCTGTCCCCAAACAGTCGATACGGACAGCGCTAAATCGGATAGTAAAATTAGTTTCTTCATTGTCATGTTATTTTTGTAACTTTGATTTCTCTTATTAAGGATAGTCGGTTTTTTTGATTAAATTTCTTGTTTAATCAAAGACCGCTGCAACTCGCTGATAATAGGAATAAATGAAGAGTACCCTTCCTCCCAAAAAACGAATAGGGGGAAGAATCGAGGGGCAAATG
>JAITKF010000095.1 GCA_031278545.1 Prevotellaceae bacterium | reverse complement strand
GATTAAGAATATTTTTCTAACTTTGCAGCCACATTCATTTTTTTACTATGCAGAACAGAACCTTACTCTCTTTCGACTGGGCAGTGAAACGCCTCCTGCGCAACAAAGCCAACTATGTCATTCTGGAGGGCTTCCTCTCCGAACTGCTCAAGCGAACTATTAAAATTAAGCAACTCTTAGACAGCGAGAGCAACAAGGAGCATTCCTTCGACAAATTCAATCGAGTGGATATCCTCGCCGAGAACGAGGAGGGCGAACTGATGATTGTCGAAGTGCAGTTTACCAGTGAATACGACTACTTCCACCGGATGCTATATGGCGCCGGCAAACTCATCACCCAATTCGTCGCCAAGGGCGACGACTACGCACATGTCCGGAAAGTGTATTCCATCAACATCGTATATTTCGACCTTGGCAAAGGCAATGACTACGTCTATCACGGGTCTACCTCTTTTTACGGCCTGCACACCGGCGACGAATTGCAACTCTCTCCCGCACAGCAAAAGGAATTTGGCATGACAAGAGCCGGCGACCTGTTTCCCGAATATTACATACTCGAAATCCAACGTTTTGATGATATCGCCAAAGACACGCTCGACGAATGGATATATTATCTGAAGAACAACAAGATTGAGGATGATTTTAAAGCGAAAGGGTTATCGCAAGCACGGGAGTTGTTAGATTACGACAAGTTATCGGACAAAGAGAAACAGGCCTATGACCGTGTATTGGAGAGCCGCCGCGGAGAGCGGGATGCCTTTTATACCGCCAGGATCGAAGGTTGGGCGGAAGGTGAAGCCATCGGGGTGGAAAAAGGACGGACGGAAGGCATGGAAGAAGGTCTGCGAAACGTAGCGCTCAACGCGCACCGGGTAGGAATACCCCTGCCGGACATTTGCACCCTTACCGGCCTCTCTAAAGACAAGGTACAGGATATCATAGATAATAGTTAACGGCAAACGCTCTTCCCTTTCAATAGTCAATTGACAAGGCATATCCCTATTGGACAATTCGTGATGCTTTAGTACGTACTTAACTTTGACTCGCCGTGGAATGTTTTTGCTTCCGCCTTGAATAATCCAGTTGTATTTGCTACTTGAATCTGCGTGCGGGACAATAAGTGAATTTCTTTTGTAGAGTAACTTTTTTTTTCTATCTTTGCAGCCGTTTTTGAAAAAACGACTCCATTGATTCCGTAGCTCAGCTGGTAGAGCACAACACTTTTAATGTTGGGGTCCTGGGTTCGAGCCCCAGCGGGATCACGATTAAGAGAAAAAAGCCTGAATTCTCAGGCTTTTTTTCATGCGTGCTGTGTGACATATAATTTAGTAGTGGAAATTCACTATGGGGGACGGTACTTACCAATCATTAGCTAAAGACATGAATATCCATTGCGAGGTGGAATCTGAAGACAGTCGGCGACAGCATCCCGAGTCGAGGTATACGAACAACATCAGGCATATTCAGTCCGTGCGAGTTTGCATAATAAAACGACGTCTGATAACTATCCTGGGGCTGAAGTGTGAATGTTGCGGTTACATGGGACGAAGGGTATAAGTTTTACCACGGGAGGTTACCCTAACGAGTGAGTGGTCGAAACAAGAAATAATCCTGTTCCTCCTACTTGATTTGGGATAATGTATACGCTCATTGCCCTCCCAACTCTATAAAAATTAAGCAACTCCATAAATTAATATGCTCACTTCACTCGCAAATTTACGGGAAATGTCATTATTTGTCCCAGCTGGTAGATTGGCAAGCGTGTTTGCAGTAAGGTAGTTTGCCCGTCGTGGAGACGTACCTGAACGGTTTCGGGGATGCGGTATGCAATATGCGGCATCTTGCTATTACCCGTACTGACAGTAATCGGCGACTGGTCGGCACTTTTTTTATCAACTGTTAATTCTATGGTGATGGGGCGACCAACAATGTTGTCGGGCGAAAGTAGCCCTTCCGTGTCGGATAGGCGAAAGGCTACATATAAATGTTTTTTATGTGTCGCTACGGGCGTTACGAAAAAGACAGCCGATTGCGTATCGGTCGTTGTTTTGCCTAAGAATAAACTAAGGTATTCCGCTTCGAGCTGGCGGATTTCATCCAATGCCGCCCGCAGTCCGTCGTGGCTTAACGCACCTTCCGATTCGCCGGTAATAAGGGCTATTCGTTTTTCCCGCAAATTGAAAATGACGCCAGCTGCTTCTTCGGCGCGCCGTTCGGGGGTTTTCTCTACCAATTGGTTTTGCTGCACCGGTATTTTATCAAATCCGGTGGTGGCTTTAGCCGGCTTATATAGGGTTACCTGCTCGCGGCTTATATTAGTGGCAATGCCGCGGTCATTGAATTGGCCGCGGGCAGCGCGCCCATAGCGGAACGTCTGCGGCTTGACGTTCGCATTGTCCAGCGAGACAAGTAGCCCGTGGCGTGAAAATTGCAGAAAATTGGCTTCCGCTTTTTTGTCTTTGACTTCGATGTAATACATCTGCGACGCATCGGCCTCGGTAAGGGTTTGCACGGCCAGATTTTCTATGCGGAACGTTTCCGTATCTTCCATTTTGGCTTCGATACCCAAATATTTTTGTGCAAAGCGGGCATAGGGGCCGGCGGTAAACCGTTCGTGCACGGCTTCTACCTGGATTTCAACAGTGGTCGAAGGCAATGCGTATACCACAGCGCCTGATGGAATAACGCCGCCCGACGGCAGTGGCGTCTGCGCCATCGCCACGGCAGTCATGGCGCTGAAAATAAAAAAGAAGATGGTCTGTTTCATACTTTGTTTTTTAGTTTTAATTTACAAATGTTAATTCACTTTTTCTGTACAAAGGTACAAGTTTATCTGCAATCACGATTTTTTTTCTACCTTTGCCATCCTAAATTATTACCTTTAATCATTAAAATTATGTTTAAGAATCATCCAAAAGGACTTTTGGCCGCTTCGCTTTCGAATATGGGCGAGCGTTTCGGCTTTTACACTATGATGGCTATTCTGGTGTTGTTTCTGGAAGCCAAATTCGGATTGACGGGTTCGCAGTCCGGGTTGATTTATTCCATCTTTTATGCCCTGATTTATATTCTGGCATTGGCCGGTGGCCTTATCGCCGATAAAAGGCGTAATTACAAAGGCACGATTTTGGTGGGTATTGTTGTCATGGCTTTGGGCTATCTGTTGCTGACCATTCCTACGCCTACGCCTGTGCCAAACAAAACACTGTACCTTATTTTAACTTGCGTTGGACTGCTTACGATTGCGTTCGGCAACGGATTATTCAAAGGCAATCTTCAAGCGCTGGTCGGACAAATGTACGATAACAGTAGATTTGGGAAAATGCGCGATGCCGGATTCTCTTTATTCTACATGTTTATTAATGTAGGCGCTATTTTTGCTCCGCTCATTGCTGTGAGCGTAAGGAACTGGTGGCTGACCCATTCCGGATTCGAATATAATGCTACTATGCCGGCATTGTGCCACAGTTACCTTGATAAAGGCGATCAGTTAACCGCGGAGTCCGTTACACAACTTTCCGAGTTTGCTACAAAATTCAACTATTCGGATTTGACGGTTTTTGCTAATGACTATCTCAATGTGTTTAATCACGGATTCCAGTGGGCTTTTGGAGTTGCTATTGTGGCGATGATTATTTCCCTGTCCATTTACGTGGTGAATAAACGCGGATTTCCGGATGTAAGAGAAGCGGCTACCGGCGATCATGCAAAACAGGGCGCTGACGTGATAAAGATAGAAGCAAAAGAAATCAAACAACGCTTGTATGCCTTGTTTGCCGTATTCGGCATTGTTATTTTCTTCTGGTTTTCGTTTCATCAAAACGGTTTGACGTTGACAAAGTTTGCGAAGGATTATACCGATTTGACGCAAATCCGGCTCAATCTCGGGTTTATGGTTATAGAGGGCGCGGAATTGTTCCAGTCGATAAATCCATTGTGCGTAGTATTGCTGACACCTGTGATTATGGGACTCTTCGGATGGCTTCGCACCAAAGGAAAAGAACCGTCGACGCCGAAGAAGATAGCTATTGGGATGGGTATCGCTGCCAGCGCTTATATTGTGATGGCGCTGGGTTCGTATGTGTCCGACCTTCCTCTTTATCAGGCTATCAACCCCGACGCCGACGGTACACCATTGGCTGTCGACAGTATTGTCCGCGTTACGCCTTTCCTTTTAATCGGTACGTATATTATCCTTACGGTGGCTGAATTGTTTATTTCACCGCTTGGGATTTCGTTTGTTTCTCGTGTGGCGCCGCCGCAGTATCAGGGGATCATGCAGGGATGTTGGTTGGGCGCTACCGCTGTTGGTAATCAGTTACTGTTTATTGGCGCCGTACTGTATGAACATATTCCTATTTGGGCTACATGGACAGTGTTTGTTGTCGCCTGTTTCGTTTCAATGACCGTCATGCTCGTTATGCTGAAATGGCTGGAACGAGTGGCGCGATGAGTATGAGTGGATTTTAGAAAAATCCTTTTCCGGCATAATCTTCCAGTCGCCACGTATGGTATTTCCACGTGCTAAGAGCGCTCTATAGAAATCGCACTTCTTTGAAGAGGAAGGCTTCGGTTTGTCCTTGTTCATTTTGCAGCAGCAGTTCGCCGCTACTGCGTACGCCGGTGATTTTGGCGCGAAAGCGGTTCGTTCGCGTTTCGAACCAGCGCCATTCGTTTAAGCGATATAGTTGCTGCCGGTAGTCGGCGTCAATTGGACGGATGTCTCCGGCGCGGAGGTGTTCGTAGCGGTTCAGGATGCAAGTAATTAAGTTGGGTAAGGCTTGTTGCAGGTCGAGGGTGTGTCCGGTTTGCAAATAGATGGATGTTGGGTTGGGCGCATCGGAGACAAACGTTTCTTGATTTACATTTAGCCCGACGCCGACGATGCTACTGCCGATGCTATTGCCGGCAATTTGGTGTTCGATGAGGATGCCGGCGATTTTTTTATCGTCTACGTATATGTCGTTCGGCCATTTTATGGCAGGTTTAATCCGGTGTTGGCGCAGGAAGCGGGTAACTCCCAGTGAAACGATCTTGGAGAGGTAAAATTGTTCTTCGCTCGGCAACCATGTTGGGCGGAGGAGGAGGGAGAAGGTGAGGTTTTTGTATGGTTCACTTTCCCACGAGTTGTTTTGTTGTCCACGTCCGGCGGTTTGTACGTGCGCCGCCCATACGCTTCCTTCCGAGGCATCGGCGAGGTGGAGCGCAGCGTAGCGGTTGGTTGAGTCTATTTGCGAAAGCCAGTGAAGCATTTTTATTGGGTATTGAGGGTTGGGTGTTGCGTTATTTTTTGGTCAGCCCCAACTCTTCCGCTTTTTTTTCCATGAGGGCGTAGGCTTCGTGGTAGTCGTTGCGGATGAGTCCGTCGAGGATGGCGTTTTTGATGTATTCTTTGATTTTGCCTACTGCGGGCGAGGGTTGCAGGTGGTATGTTTGCATGATGAGTTCGCCGGTAATGGGTGGCTGGAAGTTACGGATGGCATCTTTGGCTTCGACTTCTATGAGTTTTTCGCGTACGAGTTGGAAGTTGTGGAGGTGTCGCTGTACGGTTTGTTCGTTTTTGGAGGTGATGTCGGCTTCGCAGAGAAGCATGAGGTCGTCGATATCGTCGCCGGCATCGAACAGGAGTCGTCGCACAGCGGAGTCGGTTACTTCTTCTTGTGAGAGGGCTATTGGGCGGAGGTGTAATTGTACGAGTTTTTGTACGTATTTCATTTTGTCGTTTAGCGGCAGGCGAAGTTGTCGGAAGGCGTCGGGTATCATTTTAGCGCCCAGGAATTCATGTCCGTGGAATGTCCAACCTGTTTCCGGATCGTAGTGTTTGGTATTTGGTTTGGCGATGTCGTGGAAGAGGGCAGCCCAGCGGAGCCAGAGGTTTCCTCGTTTTGCGGCTACGTTGTCAAGTACTTGGAGGGTGTGGTAGAAGTTGTCTTTATGTCCGCGTCCTTCGACTGTTTCTACGCCTTTCAGCCGATGCAGGGTTGGGAACACGTCGGGCAACAGTGCTGTTTTATCCAGGAGGTAGAATCCTACGGATGGTTTTTCCGAGAGGATGATTTTATGCAGTTCGCCGGTGATTCGTTCCGGGGAGACAATGCGTATTCGGTCGTGGTTTCGTATAATGGCATCGAGGGATTCCGGGACGATGGAAAATCCCAGTTGGGTGGCGAACCGGATGGCGCGTATCATTCGCAGGGGGTCGTCGTTGTAGGTGATATGGGGATCTCCGGGGGTTCGCAGGAGGCCTTGTTGCATATCGTGGACGCCGTTGAAGGGGTCGATAAGTTTTCCGTAGTCTTCTTTTTGGAGGCTAAATGCAAGGGCGTTGATGGTGAAATCGCGGCGGCGCTGGTCGTCTTCGAGGGATCCGTTTTCGACGGCGGGTTTACGGGAGAGGTTATGGTATGATTCTCGTCGTGCACCGACGAATTCGATTTCACGTCCGTCGCAGCGGAGCATGGCGGTGCCGAAGTTTTTAAATATTTTTATTGGGGTTCGTAGGCGTTTCCCGACGGCTGTGGCTACGTCGATGCCGCTGCCTTCAATGACGATGTCGATGTCTTTGGAGGCACGTTGCAGGAAGCAGTCGCGCACGTATCCGCCGATGACGTATGCGCGTACGTTTAGTAGTGCGGCTTCGTGGGCGACGATTTCAAAGATGCGGTGTTCTAGAAAGTGCATGGTATTTTTTGGGGATTATTTTTGTGTATTGTTTAGGGATTGTATCGGGCTTCTTTGAGCAGTAGCCGAGGGTTGTCGTTTTGCATCAGTTTGGGAAGGGAGGGTGTGTGTTGTTTCATATATCGAGCGACGATGCGGTATCCTATCCAGTTGGCGGTTTTTCCGGGGGATTGTGGTGGGAGGCCGGTGGTGAAGGGGGCATCGGCGGTATATTTTTGGATGGTGAAGGGGGTAGTGTCGAATAGTCGTTTTTCTTGTATGAGGTATTGCCATATCAGTTGTTCGTTGTCGAAGCACCATTGCAGTTGTTCGGGGCGAAAGCCGAGGATGTCGGCGAATGGTTTACGGGGCATGCATTGTTGGAGGATATAGAGGATTTTTCCTTCGTAGATTAGTTGGGAGAGGAGGGTTGGTTGATTTTGGGAGGGGTTGGGGTATTGGGCGGCTATCCATGTATGGAGGCAGGCGGGGACGATTCGTTGGGGGCGCATGTTATATTGCAGGTATGCGGGTTTTCCTAACAGGGAGTATAGCGGGCAGTCGTTACCGAGAAATTGGTCGAGGCCGATGCCGAGCGCGCTGTCGGTGAGCATAAGCGATTCGTTGAAGCCTGATACATAGGTATAGATATTAGGGGTTGGGATGTCGGGGAAATAGTAGGCGAGATGTCGGAATGCGTCGGTCAGTTCGTTGATTAGGGGCTGGTCGTCGGCGTACAGTTCGTGTACTTTTCGGTAGGCACTGTCGACGATAGGGTGGTGGAGGAATTGTTGCAGGATTTGGCAATAGCGGGGATTTTGACTTTGGCCGATATGGATGACGCCGGTGTTGTAGTATTCGAAGAAACTTCCGTATTTCTCACGCAGGTATGGGAGTGTGGTGCAGGCAGAGTCGTGGCGCAGGCGGTAGAGGTCGTTATCGAGCCGGAGGAAGGTTAGGGGCAGGTCGATGGCGGCGATTTTTTGTTCCTGTGAGCGGCAGCTGAGGAGGCATAGTAGGAATGAGAGGAGTAGCAGTTGTGAGATATTCATGTTCCTTTTAATTATTGTGCAAAGATACAAAATTACGGGGTTATTTGTATCCGGCGTATCGGTGCGGGTATATAGGATGGCGGGGTATTTTTGAGGTGTCGCGGGAAGTTATGGTTGGGCGATATGGAATGTGACGGTCATTTTTCCTTTGTATGCGCCTTTGCCGCTGATGATAATTTGCACCATGCCGACGTGGATGTTATGTTTATAGATGACGGTAAAATCTTTACCCGGTTCGAGTTTTTCGTCCGGTTTGCCTTCTGTGCAGTAGTGTATTTTGGGAATAATAGTGATTGGTTTGCCGGTGAAAATTTGGGTTTCGACAGGTTCGACGACGGTATGGTCGTTTTCGGAGAAGTCTTTTTTGGCGCGGTGGTGAGGGTGGTCGTTGTAGTATTCGATTTCGACGTTAAAGCCGATGATGAATGCGGCGATATTTTCGACGGCGGTTATGGTGGCGACAGCGAGGAGAGTAACGATTTGGCGGTACCGGACATCGACGTTTTTTCGTATAGAACGGAACGAGCCGTCGGGTTTTTGGTAGATTCGGCTTGCCGTTGGGCGAACAGTTGCTGGAATGCGGTTTCAGCGGTGGCGAGTTTGGTCGCCCACGCGGTCAGTCTGACGTCAGGCTTTCTGCCTGACTATCTCTATCGCCACCTCCGCCGCTTTTATCATGCTTTCGACGGGTAGAAACTCGTATCTTCCGTGGGGATTATGTCCGCCGGCGAATATATTGGGGCAGGGCAGCCCCATGAAAGAGAGCCGCGCGCCGTCGGTGCCGCCGCGCGCGGCGGTGATAACCGGCTCGACGCCGGCGCGCCGTATGGCCTCCGCGGCTTGTTCGACGATACGAAAATGAGGACGGATTTTTTCAATCATATTATAATACTGGTCGCGTACGGTCAATTCAAGCGTCGACACGCCATACTTCCGGTTGATAGCCTGCGCCATGCGCATCATAAACTTTTTCCGTTGCTCGAAGACCTCCCGGTCGAAGTCGCGGATGAGGTAATGCGACGTCGCCAGTTCACTCGTCCCCGACATGGACGTCAGGTGATAAAACCCCTCGCGACCAGACGTCGTTTCGGGACGCTCGTCAGGCGGAAACCTCTGATGAAACTCGCAAATTATATTCAACGCATTGACCAGTCGTCCCTGCGCATAGCCCGGATGAATATTATTCCCGTTGACCGACACACAAGCCGCGGCAGCATTAAAGTTCTCATACTCCAACTCGCCCAACGCGCCGCCGTCGAACGTATACGCGTAATTGGCGGCAAACTCCTCCACATCGAACATCCATGACCCCCGCCCGACTTCTTCGTCCGGCGTAAATGCGATGCGCACCTTGCCATGAGGCACATCGTCGTGCGACAATAAATAGGCCGCTGCACTCATAATCGCGGCAATGCCCGCCTTATCGTCGGCCCCGAGCAACGTCGTGCCGTCCGTCGTAATAATCATCTGACCCGTATACCGCCGCAATTCGGGATAATCAGCCGGGCGTAACACCCATTTCTTTGCCCTGTTTAAGACAATATCCCCCCCGTCGTAACATTCCACGATGCGCGGACAAACACGCACCCCGCTCATATCCGGCGAAGTATCCAAATGCGCAATCAGCCCGATGACGGGTGTCTTCCGCGCGATGTTGGACTCAATCGTCGCCGTGACATATCCGTGCTTGTCTACGCGTGCATCCGCCGCGCCTAGCGACATCAACTCGCTCACCAACGCCTTCGCAAACGTCAACTGCCGCCGCGTCGTCGGCACGGTATCCGACGTCGGATCCGACTGCGTATTATAACTCACATAACGTAAAAAACGCGCTAGAATTTCCTCTCGATAAACCCTCATATCATTTTTTATTTTTCATTTGACTGCAAAGTTACAATTATTTTCTTTCCAAAACCTAACCGGTTATCCGTATACTTAAAGAACGTTAGACGAATGCCCCACAACCGCGCACCCCCCAGCGCCGCAAACGGAAACCGCCGCACATACGCCCGCCATGCCCGGCGCCGCATAATACCCTCCAGTGGAAAAAAACACCCCTCCCACTGCAACCCCCGAACTAGCCCCACCATCCGCGTTTCCACCGCCATTGACCCCGCCACCGACCCTGCCGCCAACGCCTCCGATACATGCCGAGACCCCTCCTTCGACGCAAATACCAGCACATTCTCTTCCACCAAATATACATAAAACAACGACGCACAATAAGGCCGCCCACCCGCACAAGTCGCCAGCGTCAGCACATGATGCGCCAGAATAAAATCAACCACCCGTCTATCTATCGAAACCATGCTGCAAAAATAAGAAAATAATCCCACCCGCCCCGCGCCCATACCTGCACATCTCTCCTTTTTTCGTACCTTTGCCCCTCAATCACAAAAAAACACCCGAAGCAAACAAACGCCGATATATGCAACAAACCAACCCCTCAGAAACAATCTACATCAAAGGAGCGCGAATGCACAACCTCAAAAATGTAGAACTCGCCATCCCCCGCAATAAACTCATCGTCATCACTGGACTCTCCGGCTCTGGAAAATCAACCCTCGCCTTCGACACCATTTTCGCCGAAGGACAACGACGCTACGTCGAAAGCCTCTCCTCCTATGCACGACAATTCCTCGGACGAACCACCAAACCGGACGTCGACTTCATCACAGGAATACCCCCGGCCATCGCCATTGAACAAAAAACAAACACCCGAAACCCCCGCTCCACCATCGGCACATCCACCGAAATATACGACTACCTCAAACTCCTCTTCGCACGCATCGGACATACCATCTCCCCCATAAGCGGACAAGAAGTAAAACGCCACACCGTCACCGACGTCGTCAACCACATCACAGCCCTCCCAAAAGGAACGCCGATACACATCCTCGCACCCCTCACCCTCACCGCCGGAATGGGATTAATCGAAAAACTAATCTCCCTCCAAAACGAAGGATTCACACGCATCGAACACCACGGACAACTCTTCCGCATCGAACAAATACTCCCAAAAATCGACGCCTACACCCATCCACTGGCCACCGACCCCCAACCCCTGCGACTCCTCATCGACCGCCTCTTCACCGACCCCCACCCCGATGCCATCAGCCGCGCCGCCGACAGCATACAAACAGCATTCATCCAAGGCAACGGACACTGCACCATCACTCACACCAACCACCATAAAGAAAAAGAAGAAATATCTTTCTCCACCCGCTACGAAGCCGATGGAATAATATTCGAAGAACCCTCCGAACACCTCTTCAGCTTCAATACCCCATTCGGCGCTTGCCCACAATGCGAAGGATACGGAAAAACAATCGACATTGACGAAGACCTTGTTGTCCCCGACCGCTCCCTCTCCATATTCAACAACGCCATCGCCTGCTGGCGTAGCGACGCAATGAAAATGTACTACGAAAAACTTATCGCCACCGCACACCGCTTCAACTTCCCAATACACCGCCCCTACTGCGACCTCTCCGACGAACAACGAACCCTCCTCTGGAACGGGAACCGTCATTTCACCGGTATCCGTCCTTTCTTCCGCCTTATAGAATCTCAACAATATAAAATAGTCTACCGCATCCTGCTCAGCCGCTATCGCGGCAAAACAACATGCCCCCAATGTCACGGCGCACGACTCCGAAAAGAAGCCCACTACGTATACATCGGCGAAAAAAACATCTGCCAGTTAGTCCTCATGCCTATCACCGAACTCTACGCCTTCTTCCAACATCTCCACCCCACCTCCTACGAACAACAAATAGCCGGTCGCCTCCTGACAGAAATCTGCAACCGCCTCCAATACCTACTTGACGTAGGTCTCGGATACCTCTCCCTCAACCGCCTCTCCAACACACTAAGCGGAGGCGAAAGTCAACGAATCAACCTCGCCACATCCCTCGGCAGTAACCTTGCCGGAGCCCTATACATCCTCGACGAACCCTCGATAGGACTGCACTCGCGCGACACCCAACGCCTGATAAAAGTATTAAAACAACTGCGAGACCTCAGCAACACAGTCATCGTCGTAGAACACGAGGAAGAAATCATCCGTGCCGCCGACGAAATCATCGACGTCGGCCCTCGCGCCGGACGACATGGCGGCCAAATAGTATACCAAGGCCCACTCCCCCCGCCCCCCGCCGCCGAACCCCACGACACTCACCCCTTGCCTCCGTCGTCGTTAACGCTCGCCTACCTCTACGGCATCGAAAAAATAAACGTACCTGCACAACGACGCCAACTAAACGACTACATCGAAATAGTGGGCGCCCGAGAAAACAACCTGAAAAACCTCACCGTCCGTTTCCCGCTGGGCGGACTTGTCGCCGTCACCGGCGTAAGCGGCAGTGGCAAATCGTCGCTCGTAAAAAACATCCTTTTCCCTGCATTAGCCCGGCATTTCGAACAATACACAGACAAAAAACCCGGACACTACGACATCCTCCGTGGCGACCTCCAACGCCTCTCGTCGGTAGAGTTCGTCGACCAGAACCCCATCGGAAAATCGTCCCGCTCGAACCCGATTACCTACATCAAAGCCTACGACGAAATCCGTAAACTGTACGCCGAACAACCCTACGCCCGACTGAACGACTATGAACCGGCGCACTTCTCCTTTAACCTCGAAGGCGGACGTTGCGAAGAATGCCAGGGCGAAGGCGTCACGAAAGTCGAAATGCAATTCATGGCCGACGTATCCCTGGTATGCGAAGCCTGCGGCGGCAAACGTTTTCAGGCCGACATTTTAGAAGTGCGCTACAAAGGGTATAACATCGCCGACCTGCTCGACATGACTGTCAATCAAACCATCGAATTTTTCAACGCACAACCGGAACCCATCGCCAAACGCATCATCGACCGTCTGCGCCCGCTGCAACGCGTTGGACTGGGATACATCAAACTGGGACAGTCGAGCAACACACTGAGCGGCGGCGAAAGTCAACGGGTGAAACTGGCTTCGTTCCTCGCTAAAGAAACTGCCGGCGCGCCGACGCTCTTTATTTTCGACGAGCCTACCACTGGCCTGCATTTCCACGACATAAAACAACTGCTCGAAGCTTTTCAGGCGCTCCTCTCACGCGGTCATTCCATAATTGTAGTCGAACATAATATGGAAATCATCAAAAACGCCGACTGGATTATCGAACTCGGTCCCGACGGCGGGGACAACGGAGGACAGGTTGTATTCGCCGGCGCCCCCGAACAATTAGCCGCACACCCTGAAGCGGCTACCGGAAAGGGAATGAGAAAAGCGTTAGGCGGACTACCGGATGCGGAGTGCAGGTACGTTTCACAACAGTCGGAAACTCTTTCGATGGAAGGGTGAGATGCCATACGTGCGGATGGCTTCGCGATGCGCGCGGGTGGGATAGCCTTTATTCTCCTGCCATCCGTATTGCGGAAAAGAGCGTGAGAGTTCCTTCATACAGGCGTCGCGGTGCGTCTTGGCTAATACCGACGCCGCGGCAATGGAAGCATACGTGGCATCGCCTCTGACGACGCACCGGTACGGGATACCGTCGTAAGGATAAAAGCGGTTGCCGTCGACTAAAATAAATTCGGGCGCTACCGACAACGCCGCCAATGCGCGATGCATAGCCATGATGGAAGCGCGCAGGATATTCACGCGGTCGATTTCCCGATGAGTTAAGCCGGCAACGCTCCACGCCACAGCTTCGCGCTCGATGACCTCGCGCACTCGCTCGCGGCGTTCCTCGCTCATCTGTTTGGAGTCGTTGAGCCACGGATGGTAAAAATCGGACGGCAAGATAACGGCGGCAGCATAAACCGGCCCGGCAAGGCAGCCGCGTCCGGCCTCATCGCAGCCGGCCTCAAGACGCTGCGGCACCGCATACGGCAGAAGGGATGGCGTATTCATGAATATAAAAGGGATGACGTATTCCCAAAAGTAAGCGGAAGGATGTGCACGAAGATATTATTCAAAAAATTTATTCACTTTATTAAGCGCCGAGGGCAAGGCTAATACTACGACCCTGTCATAAGCTTTGATTTCGCTCGACCCTAAGGCAATCGTACCAGCGTCGCCGCGGATGATACCTCCGATAATAGCGTCTTTCGGGAATCCTATCTCGCTAACTTTGCCTTTGGTTACGGCGCTTCCGGGTTTCACGATAAATTCCATCAGTTCCGCATCCAGACTGTTCAGATATTTTAAAGATTGGACATTATGACTCATCGTAAAGCGGAATATACGGCCGGCGGTAATCAGTTTTTTATTGATGACAGTATTGATACCCATGCTTTCGGCCAGCTTGATATAGTCCATATTTTCGATTTCGGCGATGGTTCTGTTAATCCCCAGTCGTTTGGCAATAACGCAGGAAAGAATATTGGTCGCTGAACTTCCCGACACGGCTACGAAGGCGTCCATCCGGCGCAGGTCTTCTTCTTCGAGCAGATCGGTGTTGTGTACATCGCCATTGATGACCAGCGTGTGGGGCAGCAGTTCGGCCAATTCATGGCAGCGTTGGCGGTCGGGCTCGATGAGTTTCAGGTTGGGCACTTTACGCTCGAGCTTCCCGGCAATCATTTCGGCCATGCGGCTACCGCCTAATATCATTACGTTATGCACAGAAAAGCCTTTGCGCCCGGAGTAGCTGATGGCTTCGTCGAGCCCCTTACGCTCGGTGATAACGTAGAGCAAATCGTGCAGACGAAATTCACAGTCTCCATGCGGGATGATGGTTTTGCCCTGACGCAATACAGCCATGACACGATAGCTCAATTCTCGTATCGAGCCGGTGATGTCGGACAGTTTGCGGTTAAGCGCCGGCGAGTCGCTCTCTAATTTATATACGACCAATTGCAGTTTGCCGCCTGAGAAATCCATAATTTCGTCGGTATAGGCTTGCTGCAAAAGGTCGGCAATTTCGCGCGCGGCAATTTTTTCGGGATAAAATAAATAATCTATCCCCAAATCGGAAAATAGCGATTGATTGTCTTCCTGCAAATATTCATCGTTGTTAATTCGTGCAATCGCCTTCTTAGCGCCCATACGCTTCGCCAGTGCGGCGCTCACGATATTCATGTCCTGTTCCTGCGCAGGACTCACGGCAATATACAAATCACATTTATCGACATGCGCCTTTTGCAGGGTACTGATAGAAGTCGTCAGCCCCTCGACGGTAATAACATCGGCGATTCCGGCTACATGCCGCAACCGCGTCTCATCGTGCTCTACGACCGTAATCTGATGCCGTTCATTACTCAGGAGCTCTGCCAGATGGCACCCTACTTCTCCCGCTCCGCCAATAATAATTTTCATACTATATGGATAAAATAAAAACAAAGGTAGTGAATAATACACAATGAACAACATCGACATCCCCCTGTGCCGCCTCTGTATAACATTGCCCTAAAATTACACAGAGAACCGCAGAGGGTATCTTGTCCGTCAATTCTCCGTAATCCATTTCTCCACCACGTGCGGGAAATACCGGTATTCCAGTTCATGGATTCGCGCGGCCAGGCGCTCCGGCGTATCGTCGGGCGCAACGGGGCAGGCGGCCTGAAAAAGAATGCGTCCATTGTCGTATTCGCTATCGACCTCGTGAATCGTAATACCCGATTGGGTTTCCCTGCCAGCTATCACGGCGCGATGGACGTGCATCCCATACATACCTTTGCCTCCGTAGGCCGGCAGCAACGCCGGATGAATATTCAGGACGGGATATTTTTCGAGCAAGTAATCAGGCGCGAGCCAAAGGAATCCGGCCAGCACAATATACGCCGTACGGTATTCGCGCAAAGCGGCCAACACCGTTCCACTTTCGTAAAAATCGTGCCGGTTGAAGATTTTTACTGGCACGCCGGCCAGCCGTGCCCGGTCGATGACGCCGGCCTTCGGATTGTTCGTAAGAATCAACCCGACCCGAATGGACGGATGTTTCTTAAAATACACTGTCAGATTCTCGGCATTGCTGCCCGACCCCGATGCAAAAACGCTTATAAAATTCATGGCGCTGTAAAATTATTTATACAAATATAATAAGTAAAACTTTGTCGAAATTAAAAAAAACACTACTTTTGTGCCGACAAAAATAAAACAAAATATTTTGGTATCTCAGAAATAAGTATTTTCTTTGCAGCCGAAAATTAAAAACAAAACATTTAAAAATTTAAGATTATTAACTAAATTGTATTATTATGGCAGACATTGCAGAAAAAGTAAAAGCAATTATTGTGGACAAACTGGGCGTTGACGAAAACGAAGTAACCCCTACCGCAAATTTTACTAACGATCTTGGCGCGGATTCACTGGACACCGTGGAGTTGATTATGGAATTTGAAAAAGAATTCGAAGTTACTATTCCCGATGATGCAGCCGAGAAAATCGGCACCGTCGGTGATGCTATTGCGTATATTGAACAACAAATTGCACAACAATAGCCATCCCGAAGGTCGCAAAGACGCAGGATTTAGTGTTTAATTTAAAAAATCATTTATGGAATTAAAGCGTGTAGTGATTACCGGCTTGGGGACGATCAATCCATTGGGGAATTGTATTGAAGACTATTTTACAAATCTTCTGACGGGGGTGAGCGGCGCCGAGTTGATTACGTATTTTGATACCACACTTTTTAAAACAAAGTTCGCCTGCGTGGTGAAAAACTATGACATCGCCGCTTTTGGAATCGACCGTAAGGACGCCCGTAAACTGGATTTGTACGCGCAATATGCACTGGTCGCCGCCGGAGAAGCCGTACAGGATTCAGGAATCCATGCCGAAACTGTAAATCACGACCGAGTAGGCGTGATTTGGGCTTCGGGAATTGGTGGCATCCAAACCTTCTTTGAAGAAGTGAAAAACTTTGTACAGGGTAATTTTGTGCCCCGCTACAGTCCCTTCTTCGTCCCTAAAATGATTTCGGATATTGCCGCCGGTCACATTTCCATGAAATACGGATTTCGCGGCCCGAACTACGGAACAGTCTCCGCGTGCGCCTCTTCGACAACCGCGATGTGCGACGCTTTCAACCTGATTCGTCTGGGTAAAGCCAATGCGATTGTCGTCGGCGGCTCCGAAGCATCGGTCAACGAAGCGGGCATTGGCGGCTTCAATGCTATGCAAGCCCTCTCGACTAACAATGAAAATTATAAAACCGCCTCGCGCCCGTTCGATAAAATGCGCGACGGATTTGTGATGGGAGAAGGCGGCGGCGGGTTGGTCTTCGAGGAATATGAGCACGCAGTGGTGCGCGGAGCAAAAATCTATGCGGAAGTAATCGGCGGCGGCATGTCGGCAGACGCGTTCCACATCACAGCATCGCACCCCGACGGACTGGGCGCTATCCTATCGATGAAATCGGCGCTGGAAGACGCCGGCATCGCACCCGAAGAAGTGGATTATATCAATGTCCACGGTACGGCGACGCCCGTAGGCGATCCGGCGGAACTGAGAGCCGTAAAGTCGGTATTCGGAGACCATGCCTATAAGCTAAATATCAGCTCGACCAAATCAATGACCGGCCATTTGCTTGGTGCCGCCGGCGCGATAGAAGCGCTGGCCTGTATCTGCGCCATTCAACGAAGCTACGTCCCGCCGACTATTAATTTTGAAACGGAAGACGAAAATATCGACTACCACCTCAATCTTACGCTCAACAAAGCGCAGCCGCGAGACGTCCGTATTGCCCTGAGCAACACATTCGGATTCGGAGGTCATAATGCCTCAATTATTTTGAAAAAAATATAAGATTGTCATTCGCGCATTTTATAAAACCGACGGAAGAGTGTTGTTCGCGCCGTATAAAACGATCCTTTCTGTCGGTTTTATTTTGTTGTTGAGGTGTTAAATTGCTTATTTATCCCTTCACCCCCTTCACCACATTCACCCTTATAAAGTGCTTTCACAGGTTTATACATATAAAAAAGCCTTCGCGTTGGAAAATGGCGGGACGCTGCCGGAAATAGAAATCAGCTACCACTGCAGTCCCGGAACACCCGACGGCAAAAAGATAGTATGGATATGCCATGCGCTCACGGCCAACTCCAACCCCGAAGAATGGTGGGCGCCGCTGGTAGGCGCGGGAAAATACTTCGATCCGGAAAAGGTTTACATTATCTGCGCCAACATACTGTGTTCGTGTTACGGCACTACCGGTCCACAATCACTCAACCCCGCCGGAGGAAAACCCTACATGCTCGATTTCCCGCAGGTCTCTATTCGGGATATGGTGGCGGCGCACGAACTGCTGCGGGCGCATCTTGGCATTGATCACATCGACTTGCTGATTGGCGGCTCGAGCGGTGGGTTTCAGGCGGTGGAATGGGCTATCTCGTCCCCGGCGCTGGTACGTCGCCTCTGTCTGATTTCCTGCAACGCCCGCATTAGCCCTTGGGGAACGGCCTTTAACGAATCGCAACGGATGGCGCTGATGGCCGATGCAACGTTTGAAGCCCAGCAAAGCTTAGACGGAGGCCTGAAAGGTCTGGCATGCGCGCGGTCGATAGCGCTGCTGTCGTACCGTTCCTATGCCGGCTATCAGGTCTCGCAGGCCGAACCCGACCCCGATTGCAGACAAGCGCAACGGGCTTGCAGCTACCAGCAGTACCAAGGGAAAAAACTGACCGGACGGTTTAACGCCTACGCCTACTATTATCTCACGTTGAGCCTCGATACACATAACGTAGGGCGCGGGCGCGGAGGCGTCGAACAGGCGCTGGCGACGATTAAGGCAAAGACATTATGCATCGCCATTGACAGCGACGTACTATTTCCGGTGAGCGAGATCGATTACCTCGCACGGCACATCCCGCATGCGCAATTAGGCATCATCTCCTCCGCTTACGGACACGACGGCTTCTTGTTGGAATACGAACAACTCATCGAAAAACTGACCCCCCTGTTCCCTCAATAATAATAAAACGAAATCATTATGCAAGTATTAAAATTCGGCGGCTCATCGGTAGCCACTTCGGAAAACATCAATAAAGTCATCGCCATTGTGAAGGCCGCGATGAACCGCGACAAAACCATTTGTGTACTCTCTGCCATCGGCGGCTGTACCGACATGTTGATTCGCATCGGGAAATTGGCCGAAAGCGGCGACAGGGACTACGAACCGCTGGTCGATGCCCTGGAACAACGCCACTACGCCCTGATTGACGACCTCATCGCCCCCGACTTCCATGAAAACATCACGGAAAAAATCACCGGCCTGTTCGACGAACTGAGAGGCGTGCTAAACGGCGTATTCCTCATCCGCGAAATCAGCCATGCCACAATGGATCTAATCATGAGTTTCGGCGAATTATTTTCGACATTCATCCTGGCGGAAAAATTTTCCTCGACCGGCATCTCATGCAAGTGGATCGACGCACGCGAACTGATTAAAACAGAATACAGCCGGAAACAAAATGTCGTGATTAAAGAAGAAACATTCCGGCAGATAAAACTCCTATTAGCCGGCAATAACTGCAAACTCTACATCGTACCCGGATTTATTGCGTCCGACAAAACCAACCGAACCACAACGCTGGGACGCGGCGGATCAGACTACACCGCCTCACTCATTGCCGTAGCGACCGAAGCGAGGCGCCTCGAAATATGGACTGACGTAGACGGCATGATGACCGCAGACCCGCGCATTGTGCCCGACGCCCGTACCATTGCTCACATCTCCTACAAAGAAGCGTCAGAACTATCGCACTTCGGAGCGAAGGTCATTTACCCGCCGACCATCCAGCCCGTCATCGACAGCGGCATTCCCATTCTGGTAAAAAACACGTTCGCCCCAGAACACGCCGGAACACTCATCGAACGCAACCCGCCGGAAGGAACCGGTAAAATTAAAGGCCTCTCAGGAAACAGCCACATCGCGCTACTCTCGATGGAAGGCAGCGGAATGGTCGGCGTTCCGGGCTATTCGAGCCGCCTATTCGACGTGCTGGCAAAAAACCAGATAAATATCATCCTGATAACACAAGCATCGTCAGTCAACACCATGCTGGTGGCCATCGAAGAAGCCGATGCAGAAAAAGCCAAACAAGCCGGCGACGAACTATTTGCCTACGAAATATCGCTCAAAAAAATCGAACCCCTGAAAGTCGAAAAAGGATTCTCTATCATCAGCCTCGTAGGAGACGACATGAAGAACCAATCGGGAGCGGGCGGGCGAATGTTCGAAGCGATAGGAAGCAAGGGGATCAGCATCCGCGCTATTGCACAAGGATCCTCCGAAAAGAACATCTCGGCTGTCGTTCTCACCGAAGATTTCGACGAAACGATACAAGCCATCCACAACGAATTCTTCGGCGCATCGAAAAAACAAATCAACCTCTTCATCGCCGGATACGGAAACGTTGGAAAATCGCTGGTCGAAATGATAGAACAACGACGAAACAGCCTCTCAGAAAACATCGGCATTGAAATAAACATCATCGGCATCTGCAACAGCACCAAAATGCTCTTCGACACCAAAGGACTACACCTCGACAGCATCAGCCGGACGCTGACAAAAGGAGGGAAACCGACATACAAAACCATGGACTTCATCGACGAAATAGAACGACTGGCGCGCCCCAACAGCCTATTCGTCGACTGCACATCAGACCTCCAGATATCAACGCTATACCAACAAATCCTCTCAGAGAAAATAGGCATCGTAACCTGCAACAAGATTGCCAACTCCCTCGACATCCAGTACTACAAAGGCGTCCACGCCACAGCAAAAAAGGAAGGCGTTCCCTTCCGTTACGAAGCCAACGTTGGCGCCGCCTTACCCATCATCTCTACCATCAGGCAAATGCTCAACAGCGGAGACACCATCCATAAAATAGAAGCCACCCTATCCGGATCCCTCAACTACCTATTCAACAATTACAACGGAACAACCCCCTTTGCATCCGTCCTCCACGACGACCAGCATCTGGGATACACCGAGCCCGACCCGCGCACCGACTTAAAAGGTCTTGACTTAATGCGGAAAGCTTTAATACTCGGTCGCGAAATAGGAATGGAAATCAACATCACCGACATCGAAATACATCCATTCCTCCCAGAAGAATGCCTAACCGGCAGCGTAGAAGTCTTCTACGCTGCGGTAGAAAAACACGAAACATTCTTCAAATCACTCTACGATAAAGCCGCCGGAGAAAACAAAAAACTATCTTTTTGCATCGAAATCGAAAACGGACACATTAAAGCAGGCGTACAACGATTCGACAGCGAGCACCCCTTCTACGCCTCAAAAGGAAGCGACAACGTCATCATCCTCTACAGCGAATTTTACCCCAACGGCCTACGCATACAAGGCGCCGGCGCCGGCACAAAACAAACAGCCTCAGGTCTCTTAAACGACATCCTCCTATAACAGAAACCCCCTGTAGACACACCCTTACAGCCATCAGGAACCCCTCCTTGGCAAGATTTTGAACACGCCAACACAAAATCCTGTCCACCATCCCCGCTCACAGATTCGCCAAGAACCCTCCCTAAAAAACAATCCCCAAAAAAAACACCTGTCTCTCCGGCCTTACGGACAGCAACACCCCCCATTCCAGCAAAAAAAAACACAGGACACACGCCCCCCTTCGACATCGCCATACAGAGAACGCTCTCAATCATCCACAAACAAGAATAACCATCATCCACCCTCCTCCCTATCACTCTGAGGCCTACATTAACAACATAGCCCCATGCCTCCAACACATTTACAGAAGCCACAAACAATCCAGAACAATTTATTTTATTATATTTGCACAAAAAAATAAAACAATCCACAACATAAACTTTTAAAACAATGAAAACAATTCTCCTTACAACACTCCTCATCCTCAGCGCAACGAGCGCATGGACACAATGGAAACCCGCAGGAAATAAAATTAAAACCACATGGGCAGATAAAATCGACCCCACAAACATCCTACCGGAATATCCACGTCCAGCAATGGAACGTCCGCAATGGAGCAACCTCAACGGCCTCTGGGATTACGCTATCCTACCGGCAGGCGCCGCCGAACCTCTTCAGTTCGACGGAAAAATATTAGTCCCATTTGCCGTAGAATCAAGCCTGTCAGGCGTAGGAAAACATCCCGGGAAAGAAAACGAACTATGGTACAAACGCACATTCACCGTACCTCCCGCATGGAAAGGCAAATCCGTACTACTACACTTCGGCGCGGTAGACTGGAAAACCGACGTATTCGTAAACAACATCAAAGTAGGCGCACACAAAGGCGGATACACACCCTTCTCATTCGACATCACCCCCTACCTAACACAAGGAGAACAAACACTCGTAGTAAAAGTATGGGATCCCACCGACGAAAGCTACCAGCCGCGGGGTAAACAAGTAAACAAACCTGAAGGCATCTGGTACACACCCGTATCGGGAATCTGGCAAACCGTCTGGCTCGAACCCGTACCCAAAAAACACATCACATCAGTAACGCCCACACCCGACATTGACGCACAACGACTATCAATCACCGTCGACGTTGCCAATACCACACACGGCGACATCATAGAAATTGTCCTCAAAGACGCAGGCAAAACAATAGCCACCGCCAAAACAGCCGTAGGACAACAAATCGACATACCAGTACCCGGCTTAAAACTTTGGTCGCCCGAAACGCCCTTCCTCTACGACATAGAAACAAGCCTTTACACAGACAATAAACGTCAAGACAAAGTAATCGGCTACACCGCCATGCGCAAAATTTCCATCGGCCCCGACAAAAACGGCATACTACGCTTACAACTAAACAATGAAATATACTTCCAACTCGGCCCCCTCGATCAAGGCTGGTGGCCTGACGGACTCTACACCGCCCCCACCGACGAAGCGCTGCAATACGACATCCAAAAAACAAAAGATTTCGGCTTTAACATGATACGCAAACACGTAAAAGTAGAACCCGCACGCTGGTACACACACTGTGACCGCCTCGGGATACTCGTATGGCAAGACATGCCCAGCGGAGGAAACTCCCCACGATGGCAAATGCACCAATTCTTCGATGGCAAAGAAGCCATCCGTCCACCCGAATCCGAAACAAACTTCCGGCAAGAATGGAAAGAAATCATCGACCTCTTAAAACCCAACCCCTGCGTCGTCGTATGGGTACCATTCAACGAAGCATGGGGACAATTCAAATCAACGGAAATCGCAACATGGACAAAAAGCTACGACCCCTCGCGGCTTGTAAATCCCGCCAGTGGAGGCAACCACTACCTCGAAGCAGGCGACATCCTCGACATACACAATTACCCCAACCCGAAAATCACGCTACTCAACACCAAAAAAGCAAACGTACTCGGCGAATTTGGGGGCATCGGGTTAGCCATTGAAGGACACCTCTGGCAGCCCGAAAAGAACTGGGGATACGTAGAATTTAAAACCTCGAAAGAAGTTACCGATGAATACATTAAATTCATCGGAATACTAAAAAGAACCATCGAACGCGGATATTCAGCAGCAGTCTACACACAGACCACCGACGTAGAAGGCGAAGTAAATGGCCTGATGACCTACGACCGCAAAATCATCAAAATAGAAGAAGACCGCCTACGGCAAGCCAACACAGAGCTAATTAAAAACTAAGCCATAAGCCACAATATTAAATCCATAAATACAAAGACACCGGGAATCGCCATATCCCATTTTACACATCTCTTGTAAATAATATCAATAAAAAAAAGATTTAACAATAAAGTATAATGAAAATATTAAAAAAAATATATATCTTTGCAGCGCTGTAGGAAATTTTTGAGACACCTCAAGAAATCTCTGAGACACCTCAAGAAATTTCTGAGACACCTCAAAGATTCTTTGAGACGCCTCAAAGAGTCTCTGAGACACCTCAGAAAGTTTTTGAGACACCTCAGAGACTCTCTGAGGCACCTCAAAAAATCTCTGAGACACCTCAGGAAATCTCTGAGACACCTCAGGAAATCTCTGAGATACCTCAGGAAATCTCTGAGATACCTCACAGCAACAAAAATTATATATTTTAAACTATAAACTAAAAAGAAAAAGATTATGAAATCAAAACATTTCTTTCCGACCACAGACGATCTCTTTTTGCAATGGAGCGTCAGTTTTTTAGAAAACCTACTACAATCGCTTACGCGGTTCAATTTTCCGCAGGACGAGTACCAACGCTTAGTACAACTACGCGACGCTTATGCCGCCGCGTTAGCTGCCGCCAAGAACCCGGCGACCCGCACAAAAGCAGCGGTACAACTAAAAAACGACACGAAAAAGGAACTCGAAAACACCCTCAGGCAGGATATTAAAGAGTTCTTGATGTTTAACCGCCACGTGACGGATGAAGACCGCGACAACCTCGGGCTGCCCATCCACGACACGAAGCCTACGCCCATTCCGCCGCCGGCATACGAACCGGAAATAACGTTTACAACGCCTTCGCCGGCGATATTGGAAATCCACATCCGCGCGAAGAACGAAGTCGGAAGGGCTAAGCCCTACGGCGTACACGGCGCGGAAGTGAAATGGCTGCTGGCCACCTCGCCCGATGCGCCGCCGCCGGTAGACTGGGATGAGTTGCTCCACAGCTCGTTTGCTACACGGTCGCCATTACGTATGACCTTCAACGGTTACGATCGCGGTAAACGTCTCTTCTTCGCCGCCCGCTGGGAAAACAATCGCGGCGAAAAAGGCCCCTGGACGGAGATCTTTAGTGCAATCGTCCCGTAATACACAAATTTATGGTAGAGATAAGAATGATGGAAACATTCATCTTGTTTTGCCGGAAACGTGAAGGACAAAGGTCTGGCGGTAGAGTCTCATGTGTATTTAGCATGAGGTGATGGGGGCTGTAATAAAGGAGCTTTTTGAAGTGAAAGATGCCGGAGGTTACAGGCGTATGATGATCGCTTGTTTTTAGAAGCATTCTGATGTTCAACGGCTCGTTATTACACGCTGTTTATTGAGCGCTGAGAATTGCGCTATATTTGTTAAGGTAGTCGCCCACCCGCAAGGGTGGGCGACGTTGTTTTGAGGATAGTGGGTGTTAACGTTTCGTCATTTTAAGGTCTAAATGGTTCTGCGTAACGTCTCACGATATGGTTGGCGTTACGATATGGTTTGCATTTGATGCTCCTATCCGCAGGCTATTCTTTATTTACGGGACAGGGTCATATCCGCCGCCGCCCCAGGGGTGGCAGCGTAGAATACGGCGTAAGGAGAGCCATAATCCTTTTATCAGCCCGTGTTTGCGGAGCGCTTCGAGGGCGTATTGCGAGCAGTTCGGCGTAAAGCGGCACGTCGGCGGCTTAAGCGGCGATAGGCATAGCTGGTAAAACTTAATCAGTAGCAGCGGTGGGATGATGGCCGCTTTTCGCCACCGCGTCCGCCAGTTTGGAGAGGGCTTCGCGGAGGTTTGTTTCAAGGGAGGCATAATCGAGTGTTTCAGGCGATATGTAATGAAGAAATAGGCAGGCCGTCCGGCGCTGCTGTTCGAGGGGTTGGTATATTATCTGTTTGTTCCGGCGGAACGCTTCGCGAATGCGTCGCTTTAACAAATTGCGTTTGACGGCGCGTTTGAAGCGATGTTTGGGGATGTTTACCGCCATTTGGCAAGAGGGCTTGTCGTTTTCTGCGGCGGTGATGGAGAAAAAGATTTTAAATGGGAAGTGGAACAATGTGTCGCCGGTAGTACATAAGGCTGCTATTTGTTTCTGCGAGCATAATCGTTCGGATTTGGGGTATCGCATCACCGTTCTGATTGGGGGAATGGTATCGCAGGCTGTCTGGCCGTGTGTGGGGTTATTGTTCTAGAAAAATATCTAGCGCTTTGACAATCGACGGCGCCTGTGGGGACGGCGCTTCGATGGCTACCGAAAGGCCGTGTTCCTTTAATGTTTCGACTGTGGCCGCTCCAAATGCGGCGATGTAGGTTTTTCCTTGCCGGAATTTCGGGAAGTTGGTTACAAATGTTTTTACTTCTGCCGGCGTGTAGAAAACCAGCATGTCGTAACGTCGGGGGTCTACGCGGCTCACGTCGGCGTTGACTGTGCGGTAGAAAACGGCTCGGGAGTTTTTTAGTTTTGCTTTGTCAAAGACTTTGGGTACGTCGGGGCGGTATCCTTCGGCCAGTGCGATTAAGAATAGTTCGTTGCGATGCTTTGCGAGGATGGTGTCGAGCAAGGATGTAAGAGTGCCTTCGCCGAAGAATATTTTGCGTTTGCGGTATACGATGTATTTTTGTAAGTAGTTGGCTGTAGATTCTGTCGTGCAGAAATATTTCATTGTTTCGGGTACGATAATCCGTAATTTTTCGCACAGGTGGAAAAACATATCGGCAGCCGCTCGCGCTGTAAATATTACCGCTGTGTGTTGTAAGATATCAATCCGCTGTGCACGAAATTCTTTGGGCGACACACTTTCTACACGAGTAAAGGGAACAAAATCAATGATCAGCTTGTGCTTTTCTATTAACTCTGTGTAAGGGGAGATGCCTGTGGGACTCGGTTGTGCGATAAGGATGTTGGTTATGTTCATGCTTCAAAATGTGTCTAACTTATTGATAAAAACCTATATAATAATATAAACGGACTAAATTCTAAAGTGCAAAGGTACAAAATCAAAAAGAATATTGAAACACGTGCGTTAAATAAAATCTGGATTAAGCGTAGAAGGTATAGTAATACCATGATCGCGGTTATCGCAAGTGCAATTATTATTAGTGTATTAAAAAACGGGCCGGAGGGAATGGCTATCATCAGTATTGATATGGGGAATAGTGCGAATCCGTATGCAATAAAGTAAAAGCGTCCGAAGTAGAGGATGGTTTGCATTATCGGCTTGCATTTGCCGATATAGTCGATGGCGTGTAGCAGCAGTGCTTTTAGTAATAGGAAACCGCTCATTCCGCCGGTGATGGTGGTAAATATGCGGAAGGGGGCATGTGCTTCCATCCCCTCCCAGACAAGGTGGAACGGCCATAGCAGCCATCCGCTGAAGCCGAGCGATAGTACTGATAGAATTAGCATAATGCGGGTGGTAACGAAAATTGACAGGGAATTTTCTTTATATTGTTTTTCGAGCCGCCGGTAGCTGAATAGCGAGGTGGCCAACAAGCCTGAAAACACGCGTATGTGGCGGGAAAATAGTAGTAATAGGCAGATGATAGAGAGGGTTAAAAATCCGCCGAACAGCGGGGAGGTATCCCGCGCTTGCGGTTTGGCTTCCGTGCCGGACGGCGCTACCAGTACGGAACGGTTGCCGTAAACCGCTTCGACTGGACGGCCGGTGGGCATCGGTAGGGCTATGGCCGCCGTATCCACCGTGCCTGCCGCGTCGTTGGCCGGCGCTGTGGCGGGGAGGAGGGTGTCGCTGAGGTGTGTATCCGAAGGCATGGGAGTTGTGGATGTTTAATATGTTTAATTGCCGCGTTTGGCTTTGTATCCGGCGGCGACGAGTAGCGTTACGATATGGTCGCGGAAATCGCCTTGGATGAGTATCTCGCCGTCTTTGGCGCTGCCGCCGACGCCGCATTTGGTTTTCAGCTGTCGCGCCAGCGCTTGTAATGCGTCGGGATGGCCGACAAAGCCGGCGACCAGCGTTACTTGTTTGCCGCCCCGTTGTCGGCGGTCAATTGATACGACTAATCGCTGCTGCGACGGCGGAAGCGTAACCGGCTCTGGTGTATTGTCCTGCCGGTATGTAAATTCGGGATTGGTAGAGTAGACTACTCCCTTATGTGTTTTCCAATTGTGGCCTGCCATATTCCTATTTATGTGAAAAAGTTTTGCAAAGGTAGCAAATTGAAATTAGGAATCAGGAATTGCTACAGATGGGATGAACTCACGCATTTTTTTGTACCTTTGCGGCTTCATTTATGCAAATGAACTATAAAAATAATGCAGGATATGAATAAAAAAGTATTACTAATGATTCTCGACGGGTGGGGCGAAGGCGCACATAATCACTCGAACGTTATATTTACAGAGGGTGCGCCGCATTTCGAGCAGCTGAAAGCCGCTTATCCACATTCGCAATTGCTGGCTTGCGGCGAAAACGTCGGGTTGCCCGACGGCCAAATGGGTAATTCCGAAGTCGGCCACCTGAATATCGGCGCAGGACGTATCGTATATCAGGATTTGGTCAAAATTAACCGCGCTTGCCGGACGAATACGATTTTGCAGAACAACGAAATCCGCAAAGTATATTCCTATGTAAAAGAAAACAATAAACAATTGCACCTTTTAGGATTGGTATCCGATGGCGGCGTGCACAGTTCGCTGGAGCACTTGTTTAAACTGTGCGACATCGGCCATGAATACGGCCTCGAAAAGCTCTTTGTGTATTGCTTTATGGATGGCCGCGATACCGACCCGCATAGCGGCAAAGGGTTTATCGAACAATTGCAGCGGCATATGGCCGATACCACAGGTCGCATTGCCGGCGTCGTCGGGAGATACTATGCGATGGATCGTGACAAGCGTTGGGAACGCATCGAAGAGGCCTATAATTTGCTGGCATATGGACAAGGAACGCCCGCCACCGACGCCGCGCAGGGTGTACAGCAGTCGTACGACGCCGGTATAACCGACGAATTTATTAAACCAATTGTATGCACCGACGGCGACCGTCCGGTAGCCACAATACAAGCCGGCGACGCGGTGATCTTCTTCAACTTCCGCAACGACCGGGCAAAGGAATTAACGATCACTCTTTCGCAGGATGGCCTGCTGAGCGGCCTGCGCACCGAGTCCCAACGTCCCGACGTTCCCATGACCCCCGAAGCTCGTGCCGCCATAGGACGGATGAAAACCATTCCATTATATTATTGTACAATGACGCCGTACGATGATAGGTTTGGAGGACTGCATGTGCTCTTCGATAAGGACAATGTGCAAAATACTCTTGGCGAAACGGTGGCGCGGGCAGGGAAACGGCAACTGCGTATCGCCGAAACCGAAAAATATGCGCACGTTACCTTTTTTTTCTCCGGCGGACGTGAGGAACGCTTCGATAACGAAGAACGCATCTTGATTGCCTCGCCCAAAGTCGCCACCTATGACCTGCAGCCCGAAATGAGCGCCTATGAAGTAACCGGCGCACTAATTAAGGCGCTCGATACACAGAAGTTCGACTTGGTGGTACTTAACTTTGCCAACGGCGACATGGTCGGGCATACGGGCGTGTACAGCGCCATCCGCAAAGCGGTGAAGGCGGTGGATGAGAATATCGGCGCGCTCATTAATGCCGCGCAAGCCAACGGCTATACCGTGCTGGTTACCGCCGACCACGGCAATGCCGATTATGCCGAAAACCCTGACGGCTCACCAAACACCGCCCACTCGCTCAACCCTGTGCCGTTTATTGTGGTCGACAGCGACGTGCAATCCGTGCAAAACGGCGTACTCGCCGACATCGCCCCGACCATCTTAGCCTTGATGGGTATCCCTAAACCTGCAGAAATGACCGGAAGTGTATTAATAAATCAGGACATTCAATCTTAGATACGAAACCGGTATCCAACATTTGAGAAAATGGAAACAAAAATCCAAACAGCAGAACGTTGTTCCCAAAATGAAGCCTCCGATAATGTCATTTTTCAACGACATTTATTTGCCTACGAGCAGGCGGCGGAGCGGGTGTCAGGAAAGGTTGCGGAAGTAGGCTGCGGCGAAGGATACGGCATACCCGTACTGTTGCCTCACGTCGACCTGTATATGGGTATGGACAAATATCCTACGCCGGTAACCGGTGAACAAAGGGAAAAGGTTATTTTTAAATCCCTGCAATTCCCCGATTTTAGCGGTGTGCCGGTGCGTTTTTTTGACTTTGTTATTTGCTTTCAGGTGATCGAGCATATCAAAGACGATTGCCTGTTTGTCTCCAAAATAGCGCAGTTGCTCAAACCCGGCGGGACGTTAC
Organism: Prevotellaceae bacterium; assembly: GCA_031278545.1. GTDB lineage: Bacteria > Bacteroidota > Bacteroidia > Bacteroidales > UBA932 > JAIRKX01. The sequence goes on along the minus strand of JAITKF010000095.1, from coordinate 5,970 downwards.
TGTTGACCACGCCCCACGCGCCGATGTCGCTTACGCGAAACCCCTTCCATGTGCGCGAATATGAGTATCCCGCATTGCACGCGTTGCTGTCGCCTCATTTTAGTCGGGTAGACATCCGCGGCGTGTACGGGAAACAACAGGCACGGGAGTATTACGAAGCCAACAAACAGGCCGTCGCGCGGGTGCGCAAATGGGATGTATTCGACTTTGAGCACAAAATGCCGGCGGCGCTCTTGAAAATCCCCTACAACCTGCTGAACCGCCGGAATCGCCGCAAACTATTGCGGCAATGCAATACGCAAACTGCGCGTATCACCACTGACGAATTTTATTTGGATACCTTCCACAACGATGCCTACGATTTTTTTGCTATTGCAGAAAAGGCATGAAGCGGCCACCGGCGATTCTCTATGTAATTTGGAGCAATATCACACTGAGAGACGCCAAGAACCATTAATCATTAATCATTAACCATTAAAACTGTTATGCTGAAAGAGTTGTTTAAAAAGAAAGACATTGCCGCTATGATCCGGGAAACCGAGTCGACTAACGGCGGATTGAGACGTTCACTTACAGCGACCAACCTCGTTGCGTTGGGCATTGGCGCAATTGTCGGTACGGGTATTTTTGTGCTTACCGGTCAGGCGGCTTCCCAGTATGCCGGGCCGGCGTTGACGATTTCCTTTGTTATTTCGGCGCTCGGCTGCATCTTCGCCGGTTTCTGTTATGCCGAGTTTGCGGCCATGATTCCTGTTTCGGGTAGCGTATATTCATACAGTTACGCGACGATGGGCGAGTTTCTGGCGTGGTTTATTGGCTGGGATCTTATTCTCGAATACCTGTTTGCCGGTTCGGCGGTAGCGGTCGGCTGGTCGGGGTACATGCAGAACCTACTTGCTGGATGGGGAATCAACCTGCCGCACCATCTGGCGCAATCAACGCTTGAACAAGTGAATGGAGAATGGGTATGGACAGGCAGTATTATTAATTTTCCGGCAGTGTGTATCGTGGCCGTCATCACGGTACTACTGCTTGGCGGCATCCGGCAGTCGGCGTGGGTCAATAACGTGATTGTGGCGATAAAGGTACTGGTCATTCTTTTGTTCATCGGGTTTGGCCTGTCGTATATCGACATCGGCAACTGGACGCCTTACATCCCCGAAAATACTGGCACGTTTGGCCAGTATGGATTAAGCGGCATTCTCCGCGGCGCGGCGGTCGTATTTTGTGCCTACCTCGGCTTCGATGCGCTCTCGACGGCGGCGCAGGAAACCCGCCATCCGCAAAAAGACATGCCCAAAGGCATCCTGATTTCGTTGATCATATGCACCCTGCTCTATGTAGCGGTTACGGCCGTGCTGACGGGCATTGTAAATTATCGGATATTGAATGTTGATGCACCTATTGCCGTCGCTATCGATACGGCCGGAGAAGGATTGGCATGGATGAGTCCGTTTATTAAATTAGGCGCCATTGCAGGCCTCAGCTCGGTGATACTGGTTGTGATGATGGGGCAATCGCGGATTTACTATGCCATTTCCCGCGACGGGCTGCTGCCACGGCTATTCTCGAAAATAAACGCCCGGCGCGGCACGCCGAAGAACGCAACGATTTTTTCCGGGATTGCTACAGGTATTACCGCCGGCCTGTTGCCCTTAAGCGTGTTGAGTGAACTGTTGTCTATCGGTACTCTGATGGCGTTTACTATCGTCTGTATTTCCATCTTAATACTGCGCCGGACGCACGCGCATATTCACCGACCGTTCAAAGTGCCGCTGGTGTGGGTCATTCCGCCGCTGGGCGCTTTTTTCTGCATCCTGCAAATGGTGTCCCTCCCGGGATCCACCTGGATGCGGCTAATCATCTGGACGCTGATAGGCTTCGCCATCTACTTCTCCTACGGCCGGCGACACAGCCATCTAAATTGAATATAGACTCCGTCCGCAGCAGGTACGTCTCAGGCTCGTCGCCCGTCGTTTGTCGCCGGACGCTCCCTTCCATTCTCCTTTGACGATTCTTTTTTTAATTTAATGAGTATGGCAAGGACACTGCCAAAAACAGCCGGCAAGGCTATTAGAGTTATTTTGTAAAGAAAAGAAGGAACGGAAAAGAAAATAAGGTAAAGATATGGGTTGCTTTATGCATCACGCCTTAGGTATAATACTTTCGTCAGGAACTGCCCGGTATAGCTTTCCGGGCAGCAGGCGACATCCTCAGGCGTGCCGCTGGCGACAATAGCGCCGCCGCCAACGCCGCCGTCAGGCCCGATGTCAATGATGTAGTCAGCGGTTTTAATGACGTCGAGATTGTGTTCAATGACCAGTACCGTATTGCCATGCTCAACCAGCTGATGGAGTACATTGAGCAGGATACGGACGTCCTCAAAATGGAGGCCGGTCGTCGGTTCGTCTAAGATATAAAGCGTGTTGCCCGTGTCGCGCTTAGCCAGTTCAGCGGCTAATTTCACGCGCTGGCTCTCGCCCCCGCTGAGAGTGGTTGAGGACTGTCCCAATTTGACGTAGCCTAATCCGACTTGTTGCAGCGCCCTCAACTTTTGCTCGATGGACGGCAATCGCTCAAAGAACTCACAGGCTTGGTCGATAGTCATATCAAGTGTCTGCGCAATATTTTTTCCCTTGTATCGCACCTCGAGTGTTTCGCGGTTGTAGCGTTGACCGTTGCAGGTTTTGCAGGTTACATGGACGTCGGGCAGGAAATTCATTTCGATAATCTGGACGCCGCCGCCGCGACAGTCCTCGCATCGCCCGCCCCGGACATTAAATGAAAAACGTCCGGCCTGATAGCCGCGGATTTTCGCGTCAGGCGTTTCCTTAAACAACGTGCGGATGTCGGTAAACAGCCCTGTAAAAGTGGCCGGGTTGCTGCGCGGCGTGCGGCCTATCGGCGACTGGTCAACCTCGATAACCTTATCAATATATTCCGCCCCCTCGATGCGTTCGTACGGCAGCGGGTCCTGCTGTGAGCGGTACAGCCGCCGGCAGAGGATGGGGTGCAGGGTTTCGTTGACTAATGTCGATTTCCCGCTGCCGCTCATGCCGGTTACGCAGATGAACGTGCCTAACGGGAATGCGACCGTAACATCCCGGAGATTGTTGCCCGACGCGCCCGTGAGGACGATTTTTTTGCCATTGCCCTTGCGTCGTTTTTTCGGCACGGGAATCTGCCTTTTACCGCGCAAATATTGTAAGGTGAGGGATGTTTCCTCTCCCCCTGCGGGAATGTCTATCCGGCAGGGATGTCCATCCGGTGGCAATGTCCCCGGCGGCGGTCCAGCATAGATGATAGCACCTCCGTTCTCTCCGGCCGTCGGCCCCATATCAATGAGATAATCAGCTTGCCGTATCATTTCGTAGTCGTGCTCGACGACGATGATCGTATTTTGCTCATCGCGCAGTTTTTTCAGCGCGCGAATCAGTTTATCGTTATCGCGCTGGTGCAGGCCGATGCTCGGCTCGTCCAGGATGTAGAGGACATTGACTAATCGCGACCCGATTTGCGTAGCCAGCCGGATACGCTGGCTTTCGCCGCCGCTCAGGCTGCGGGCACTGCGGTCGAGCGACAGGTAGCCCAATCCTACTTCTTGCAGAAACGCCAGCCGTTCGCGGATTTCTTTCAATAATTCTTTGGCTATTGCCTGCTGTCGCCGGTTCAGACGTTCGTCAAGTCCGGTCAACCATGCGTGTAGCGAAAGGACGTCCATGGCAGCAAGGTCGGCAATATTTTTTCCATCAATCTTAAAATACAAGGCCTCATCTTTCAACCGTGCACCATGGCATTGAGGACATGGAATGTATTTTACAAACCGGTCGGCACGCATGGACGACGGGCTGTCCGTATCGTCCGTCGCCGTATCGAGCAAGCTTATTACACCATCGAAATTCATCCCGTAGCCTGTTGGCGAATCCGGTGACGACGTTATACGAAACAGTTCGTCGGAGCCGTAGAGGATGACCTGCAACGCTTCGTCGGGAATATCGCGAATCGGGTCGGAAAGTAAAAAGCCGTATTTGCGAGCAATGGCTTCGAGCTGGCTGAAGAGGCGGTTGCTGCGCTCTTTTCCCACAGGGGCAATCCCGCCTTGCCGGATGCTGAGCGCCGGATTGGGAATGATTTTTTTGAGGTCGATCTCGGCCACCGTTCCCACGCCGTTGCAATGCGGGCATGCGCCCTGCGACGAGTTGAACGAAAACGTGTGCGGCGCAGGCTCGGCGTAGGAAAGGCCGGTCGTCGGGCACATCAGTGAGCGACTGTAATAGCGCAACGCGTCCTGCTCGCCGGAGAGCACGGCCATCTGTCCCTTTCCCCGCTGCATGGCGACTTTTATCGAATCGCGCAACCGTTTACCGTCCCCCTTTGAAGGCGAGAGTTTATCAATGACGACTTCGATAAAATGCTGCTTGTAGCGGTCTACCTTTTGCTGCGGGCGCAGTTCGACGATAGCGCCGTCAATACGCACATGGAGGAACCCGTGTCTACGCAGTTGTTCAAAAAGTTCTTTGTAGTGCCCCCGCCGTCCCTTAACCAGCGGGGCTAACAGGATACACTTTTTCCCGCCATACCGCTCGATGATCAGTTGTGCGATTTGCTCGTCGGTATAACGCACCATCTCCTCGCCCGTTTCCCGCGAGTATGCAATAGCAACGCGGGCATACAGCAAGCGTAGAAAATCGTAGATTTCGGTAATAGTGCCAACCGTCGAACGCGGATTCCGGTTGGTTGTTTTCTGTTCGATGGCTATCACCGGACTTAAGCCCGCAATGCGATCTACGTCCGGACGCTCCATGTTGCCCACGAATTGCCGCGCGTAGGCCGACAGTGTCTCCATATACCGCCGCTGCCCCTCGGCATAAATCGTATTAAACGCCAGCGATGACTTGCCGCTCCCGCTCAACCCGGTAATAACCGTAAACGCATAACGCGGGATGGCTGTGTTCACATTTTTCAGGTTGTGCTCGCGCGCGCCTTCTATAATAATAAATTTCTCCGGCGACAACGCCGTCGCCTCTATCGTTTGTGTATCTTTCTCGTTCCGATTATCTCCCATGTGCGTTACTATATCTTTCAAAAAATGAAGGTGCAAAGATACATATTTTTTGTATGAGGTGTGTGAAGCACGCCTGCGGACGAAACGATGCCTCCGGCTGCCGGTTTGAAGAGTTGTCGGCGTAGCTACCCTACATTGTATTATGGTCCGTATCTTGTAACTAAAAAACCGTATCTTTGTCTTGTCAACCATAAAATTTTACTGCAATGAATACCTCCCGGAAATTGCCTATAGGGATACAAGATTTTGAAGACCTCCGCACAAACAACTACTTATACGTAGACAAGACCGCCTATATTTACCAATTAGCAACCAGCGGGAAACCTTACTTCCTCAGCCGTCCGCGCCGCTTCGGGAAGAGCCTCTTCCTGTCGACGCTCAAAGCCTATTTCCTTGGAAAAAAAGAGCTGTTCGACGGGCTGGCAATAGCGGAATTAGAGAAGGAATGGGTAGAATATCCGGTGATATACATTGATTTCAATCTTGGGATGTGCCTGGATGTAGGTATGCTCTACGAGACGCTTCTCTACAACGTTAAAACGTCCAGCGAACAATTAGGCATTCTGATAGAGGAGAAAACCCCGTCCGTCCTTTTTAGCAAACTTATTCGTAGCGCCTACGAACGCACCGGCCACAAGGTAGTGGTATTAGTCGACGAGTACGACAAACCGCTACTCAACACAATGAACAAGCCCGCTGTCAACGATGTAATGCGCGACGTGCTGAAAAGTTTCTACGGCGTGCTGAAAAGCGCCGACCCGTACCTGCGGTTTGTATTCCTCACTAGTGTCACAAAGTTTTCCAAAGTAAGCATCTTCAGCGACCTGAACCAGCTACAGGACATTAGTATGGACGACCGCTTTACCGGCATCTGCGGCATTTCCGAACGCGAACTGCTCCGCGAC
>JAITKF010000013.1 GCA_031278545.1 Prevotellaceae bacterium | reverse complement strand
AGCGGTAAAGAAAGCTAACTTTGCCGTCTTGGGTTATACGTTTCATCTGTCCGGCAACTGTGCCGGCGCTGTGAAATAACTAAAAATTATGTATCTTTGTCACACTCTTCCTTTTTATTTTTGGGAGGGACGCAGGGCGGGAGTTGTTACATCTTAGTAAGGTATTGCAACTTTCCGCCCTTGTTGTTCCACAGATTACAGTATTCCACGGATTACACGGATTTTTTCAGTTTGCGCCGCTGCGTTCCTGATTTATAATTCCTAAGTTATCCTATTATTTCGGAAGCTTCCACCGTCCATGGACCGGTTTCGAGGCGCGGGTTTACCCATGCTACCGAGAAGAAGAGCCGTTTGCCGTCGTCTTCCTGCTCGAAAAAGAGCGTATGGTGCAACCGTGCCGATACAACGGTTTGATAGCTTTCGTCGCCTTCTTTTTTATAACGGAGCGCGAAGCCGTGGTAATGCGCCGGCGCTATGGTTGCCGCAGGCTGGTCGTGTTCCGGTTTTGCGACGTACACGGTGATTTCATCGTGTTGTTTTCTTATCGAAAACACCGGCAATTCCTTAGGTCTCGGCAGGGGCTCGAAGGCATGATGATGCCGCGGGCGGAGCTGCATGCGTGCCAGCGCCTCGTCGGGAATTCTGAGGTTTCCTTCCATGGCGTTGAAAAATAACCCTTGTCCAAACTCTATCCTGCTGCCGCATTTGGGACACACTACCCCGACATGATAGCGATATTCCTTAAACTTCGCTCGGCAACTCGCCTCGTCCGGATACGCTTTTATAAACGCTATCAGATTCATTATATTCTGTTTTTATTTTTGATGCTGTAAAGATAATTCTTTTTAGGTGATTATACAGACATTTATTTTTTTATAAATTCAACGCAAGAAACAAACAAAATTCCATGTTTTCATATATATATTTTCGTGTGTTTACCCTAACTGCCTACGTTCGCCAAAACCACTTTATTTTGGTAAAGAGCATCGTTAGCATCGTAACCAGCGCGGTGATGACAAGCCCCCGCAGGCAACCCAACCATGGGTTTGCGCCATACGAATCCAGCCACGGCATCAGGTGTGCAAGGCTCAATAGCGGAACGACGACCATCGATGAAGAGACGTAGGCTATCATCGGATTTTGGCCGGACATGACAAGAAAGGAAAGACTTCTTCGGCATTGGAAATAATCGCAAAGCACGGAAAAGACGATAAGTGCCATGCACGCCAGCCCCGATGTTACGAAATAGTAGCTGAATGTCGAATGATCTTTACGGATACCGCCTTCAAAAGCTTCAAAAAACAAACCTAGCAGGAGCAGAAAAGCCCCAAAAGACCATAACTTCTTCCACAGAGCCGTAAAGGTGGTTGCAGGGCGACGAAGCAGGGCGTAACCGGCAGCGACAATCCCTGCCGATACCGCGATATTCAATATCAACTGGCGCATAAACAGCCCATACAGGTTGCACACAATCACTCCTGCTGCTAACAATAACAGGCTGGCTGCTTTTATCCTCTCCCGCTTCAGCAAGGAGGGTTCCGCCGGCTTATGCGCTTGCAGCCATTGCTTGACGTATTCTCCGGCAATGCTACCCGGCAGTACGATAAACAGGTATTTCAAATATCGGAATGAATAAAGCCACGGCGCCGGCGTGTAATTGTACAGCCATGCATTCCACGAGTCGGGGTTGGTCGTGCCGCCGAGGATGACGGCCATGATAAAGGGTAGCGCGAGCAGGCGTACCCACCGATTGTGCGCCGTCCAGATGTAAGTGATTGATGCAAACGCGGCCATATTTGCCAGTACTAATATGATGATGTTACTAAACCCAAGACGAAATGGCTGTCCGCCGGCGTAATCGACCGTAAGCAGGAGGATGACAGCTGTGGCGTAGCCCGTCAGTTCGATGGCGACACGCATCCATTTCGGCAGTTTCCATGGGATACGCAGGAAGATGGGAAAGAGTGTGGCAAAGGCCGCCAGTGAGAGGAACCATGCGCGGCAGTCTGCCGGACAGCTGAGGGAGTGAGGGTACATATGCTGGATGAATATGGCAAAAAATGCCAGCCGCAAGCCCCGTAATAGGCTACTTGCCGTCAGTTTCCATGGGGCGACGCCGTTTTCTATTTTACTCCCCAATGAAAACGGGAAGGCCGCTCCCATGGCAAACAGGAAAAACGGGAATACCAAATCGACCCACGTAATACCATAGACAGCAGGGTTGAAGGTATGTTCGGGCGGAGGCGTTTGGGCGTGGTACATCCAAGCGGGCAGGATGCCAAAGGCGATGGCGCTGGAAAGCGTCATGGTCAGGATGGCGTAGCCGCGCAGGGCGTCAATGGAGGAGGCGCGCGGAGAAGAAGAGGGTGTCATAGATTTTATTTCTGACGCGCCATTATTTTTTTACATATTTTTCTACGTACGGTTCCAGATAATCAGCATAGCGCATAAAGCCCAAATCGGTAAAGTGGACGCCGTCTACCGTAGCTTCGTTGTCGGTGCCTATTATATCCCCTTGGGGAATAAATTCAATATGGGTATCGCCTTGGGCTTTGATGCGGTCACAAATTTCACGCACCGTGGTATTTTTGTCTTCTATTTCGCGTTGCAACATGCGGTTATATTTTCCCGACGGGAAGGGTGGATCTTCGACAAACAGGATAGGCGTGAGCGGTTGTTTGGTGCGTATAATACTGTAAAATTTCTCCATTCTCTCCTGCATTTGTTGCACGCTGGCATTGGGTACAAAGTCGAGGATGATCAATGCCGCTTCACGCGAGGCAATAAGTTCGGCGATTTCGTAGTCCAATTGCCCGTTGCTGCTAAATCCCAAATTAATAAATTCGCGGTTGAAGCGGCGCGAGAGGATGCTGGTGTGTACCATGCCGGGACGCGACGCGCAACCGCCCTGTAGAATGCTGGTACCGTAACATATTACGGGTTTTTCGCGCATGGGCGTAGCGATTGCCGGCGGCGCGATAGTGGCCGTCGAGTCGATACCGATTTGCAGGGCTGTTACGCCGTCGTATAGCGGGAAGTAGAGCATCATTTCTTTTTCGCGGTCGTCCATGTTTACAATAACAAGGGTGGTATTATCCATGGCATTGGCGGCCGGTTGCGCGGAGTTAACAAATCGCCATCCGTCGTTTTCATAGCAGTAGAGGTCGAATCCTTTGATGCCGGTAAGTGCCATGTGGCTCATGATATGGTTTTCGTACAGCGACCACGTCAGCCCAATGGTTGTGCTGTTGGTGCGAAAGCGTAAGAACAGGCCTGCCGTATTTTTGCCTAATACCCACACCGGCGGGCGGCTCACGTTCCGCAGGGCGGCGGGCAGCCGTTCGTAGCGGGTTTCCGTTTGTTCCGATATTTTCCCATAAAGGGGAAAGGCGTCAGCATTATAGTATTTCAACTGTCCGCAGGCAGGCGTTACCCATAGCCAGCTGATGGCTGACAGAAGGATGAATGTGTGTATGTGTTTCATTATTCTATAGGAGTTAATACTGCCGTCCAACCGCCGCCCGGCGCCATATTGGCTGTCAGGGGGTCGCCTTTGGCAATGGTTGTTTCGACGAGTTTATAATCGGCTGCGTGCCGGTGGGCATTGATGCCGTCTTGCAGGATTGCGACGCGGTAGCGCGCGCCGTCCAAAAAGCCGGTGGGGATTTCCAGCGAGCGGGCGTTCCAGTCGGTCATGGCGCCGACGTACCACCGGTTGCCTTTGCGACGGGCAATGGCGACATACTCTCCTACTTTTCCGTCAAGAGCTATTGTTTCGTCCCACACGGTAGGAACGGTGGCAATAAAGCGTGTACACGTTTCTTCCTTCATATAATTGCTCGGATTGTCGCAAAGCATATTAAGGGGCGATTCGAAGACGACATATTCGGCCAGCTGGCGGCAGCGCGTGCCCTGACTCATCGGTTCGGTGTTTACCGGACGATAATTTCTGCGGATAGCGTTGCGCATGGCGCCTTGCGTGTAGTCGAACGGGCCGGCCAACATGCGGATGAACGGGATGGTTACGTCGTAGGTTACCTGATCGATGGTCGGGCTGCCCCATTTCAGTTGTTCCAGTCCGTGGACGCCTTCAAAATTTACGACATTAGGATAGGTACGTTGCAGGCCGGTGGGTTTATACGTGCCGTGGAAGTCAACCAGCAGGTTATATTTGGCGGCTGTTTCGGCGGCGCGGCGGTGAAAAGCGACCATCAGTTGGTCGTCGCGGTCCATAAAATCGACCTTAAATCCCTTGACGCCCATTTCGGAGTAAGTGCGGCAGACGCGCTCCATATCTCGGTTGAAGGCATGGTAACCCGCCCACAGGATGAGTCCAACATTCCTTTCTTTGGCATAATCGACCAGCGCGGGTAAGTCGATTTCGGGGATAACCTGAAACAGGTCGGCCTGCAGGTTAACCGCCCAGCCTTCGTCGAGGATTACGTATTCGATACCGTAGCGGGCGGCAAAATCAATATAATATTTGTAAGTGTCGTTGTTGATGCCGGCGACAAAATCGACGCCGTAGATATTCCAGTCGTTCCACCAGTCCCACGCCACTTTACCCGGCTTCACCCACGAGAAATCCATTGCGACGGTAGGCGTAGCGAGGCGGTATACCATATCGTTATCGGCAAGTTGCCTGTCGCTATCGCTAATGATCAGGATACGCCAAGGAAAAGCCACGCCGCTGTCGTACTTTGCCAGCACGTTTTCGCGCGTTTTAACAATGCCCTGTAACCGGTTGTGCCCGCCCTGTTCGACCTCTTTCGGAAGGGGTGCGAATACGCCTTTTAGCGTATGGCCGCCGGCGTCGTTGTAAAGGTACATACCTGGATAGTCGAGCAGGTCGGCTTCGGTGATGCCGATTTTTTTACCATTATCGGCCACGACCAGTAGGGGCAAGAAGGCATATCGCGATTGATCCCATGCAGAGAGCGGGGAGAGCTGGTAGGTATTTTCAAACGATGTGCTGAATTGCCGGTCAAAATCGCCTTCTGTGCCGTGTCGTACATAGGGAATGAAGGCGGGAACGTCCGTCGGGAAGTTAAACTCGGCTTGCTCGGCAGCGACCTGAAAGGGTTTGGCGGCAGTCGATACGAAGCGGTAGGCTACGCCGTCGTCGTAGGCGCGGAACAGCAGCTGGTAGTCGCCGCGACATTTTAGCATTAGCTCGTTGAAGCGGTCAGGCACAGCGGCTCTCTTGTATATCCTTGCCGGAATCGTTTCATTTACGCTACGGGTTATGGCCCGTTGTATTTTCGGCGCCACGCCGAACACTTGTCCGTCGGACAACGTCATCGACAGGGTGGAAGGCGCGAGCAGCGTGTCGCCGTCGTGCACGACGGTGTAGGAAACCGTTTGACCGATAGCGACGGCAACCGTAATCTGCTTATCGGGCGACGATAGCCGGTAAACCTTACTGCTTTGCGCTTGCAGGAGCGACATGGATACACATAGAAGCGTGGTTAGGTAAAGAATCTTCTTCATAATTGTTAATTTGTTTAGTTGTACATGCAAAGATAGGCATTTTCCGTGGATTTGTTGCATTATTTTCCCTCTTTGCGTTGTCCTCCGTCGGCAGGTGAAACTACCGTAAGCTAAAGCGTACGGGCACAGACCCGCCAGCATCCATCCCTGTCTTCGCCAGCGGGGGCAAACCATGCGGCGGAACCTCAACAAGCGCGGCCTGCGTAGCTGTCCCCCGCTGGCGGGGGTGCCCGTAGGGAGGGGTAGACAAAAGAGCAAAGAGACATAGAAGATAAGGTATTGTTAATTTGATATAGAAATATTCAAAATGAAACATTGAACATTAGATATTTACGCCTGTATTTTTGTTCAAAAGCTATACTAATTTAACAATGCCGAATATTAATAATAAAAATTCAACAAAATAAAAAAAAATGTACCACTCATGGTTTTTATGGCCGGCACAATTGTAGGCCTTGTAGTAAGCCTTTTCCAATCGGAAATAGGCAGTGTTATCCTGACCGGCGGCGGCCTTACTATCGCCGTCGGACGGTAGTAACACCGTCCGCGTTTGTTTTCTCCAGAGGATGATAGCTGTTGTTCGTAAATTCCCCGTCGGGAAATAATATCAATAGCGCGCCGCCTGACGGTGTTACTACCTACCTATTACCGGCGAATAAATCCGGTTCATTCTTTTTTGATTATTCCAACAGAAAAAATTATCTTTGCACTTAAATCTTAATATGCTTTTTTGCGATGGCTTTACAAGAACAATTTGAATCCCAGGGAAACTGGCTTTTCCGGTATCGTGGCATTTTGCCGATTATTATTTTGGTGGCAGGCATTGCCGTGCTCGTTTATTCTAAAACAGACCCGTCTAACTTTTTCTACAACAAGACAGCGCAGGAGGTCGCATGGTACAATGGAGCGTGTATCCTGATATGCCTGATAGGACTGGCTATCCGTGTGTACACGGTTGGCCACACGCCGGCCAACACGTCGGGGCGCAATACGACGGAACAGGTGGCGGATAGTATCAATCAAACCGGTATTTATTCGATCATCCGTCATCCGCTGTATGTAGGGAATTTTGTAATGTGGCTGGGCATTGCGCTGGCGACATATAACTTCTGGTTTGTAATAGTCTTTGCGCTGATTTACTGGATTTATTACGAGCGCATCATGTTTGCCGAAGAACAATTTTTACGACGTAAGTTTGGCGAAACCTATATCGCTTGGGCGGCAAAGACGCCGGCTTTTATCCCGAACTTTAAACTGTATACGACGTCACGGGTATCGTTTAGCTGGAAAAAAGCGTTGAAGCAGGAAAAAAATGGGCTTGTGGCGTTGTTCCTCGTCTTTTCGCTGTTCGACGTCATCGGGCAGGTGGGACGAGGAGGCCACGACTACAATTATATTCTGTACGGTATTTGCGCCACTACTCTGATTATGTATTGTATCCTGCGGTATCTGAAAAGAAAAACACATGTACTGAACGAATCGGGACGATAGTCTCCACTTAAACTATTTTTTAATTTTAGAGTCTTAAATGACATAATTCAAATCAATAAAAATATTTTTATGGAAGCCGTAAATATTAAAGAACTCAACGAACGTATCCAACAAGAAAGCGCCTTCGTGGACATCATTAACATAGAGATGCATAAGGTGATTGTAGGACAAAAGAACTTAATCGACAACCTGCTGATAGGGCTATTGGCCAACGGGCATATTCTGCTGGAAGGCGTGCCGGGACTGGCAAAAACATTAGCCATAAATACGCTTGCCAGTATTGTCGATGCGCAATTCAGCCGTATCCAATTTACTCCCGACCTGCTGCCTGCCGACCTCATCGGGACGCTTATCTACAGCCAAAAGAGCGAGCAGTTTCAGGTAAAACAGGGACCAATCTTCGCGAACTTTATTTTGGCCGACGAAATCAACCGTTCGCCGGCGAAAGTGCAGAGTGCCTTACTCGAAGCCATGCAGGAACGGCAGGTTACCATTGGCGATAAGACCTTCAAACTGCCTGAACCCTTCCTCGTGCTGGCTACGCAAAACCCGATTGAACAGGAAGGCACTTACCCGCTACCCGAAGCGCAGGTAGACCGTTTTATGTTAAAGGTCGTGGTATCGTATCCGAAGAAGGATGAGGAGAAATTAATCATCCGTCAGAATATCACCGGTGAGTTTCCGCGGGCGTCACGCTCGCTGAAGCCGGAGGATATTATTCGTGCCCGCAGTGTCGTACGCGATGTATATATGGATGAGAAAATCGAACGTTACATTGTCGATATTGTGTATGCCACCCGCACGCCGGAAGAGTATAACCTGCCGTCGCTACGTAATTTACTCGCTTACGGGGCATCGCCGCGCGCCAGCATTGCGTTGGCCTTGGCATCAAAGGCGTATGCATTCCTCAAACATCGCGGCTATGTGATTCCCGAAGATGTGCGTGCCGTTTGCTACGAGGTGTTGCGCCACCGCATGGGGCTGACCTACGAAGCCGAAGCGGAAAATATCACACCGGAAGACATCGTTACGCAAGTGCTCAATAGCGTAGAAGTGCCATAGAAAGAGGCAATGGCAATTAGTAATGCTCTACTTTTCGTAACAGTTTCCAAAAAGCAAGAACATATTATTAGTAGTAATGGTAAACGACTTACTGAAATCAGTTCGAAAGATTGAAATAAAAACGCGCGGACTATCGCGGCAGATTTTTGCGGGCGAATACCACAGCGCATTCAAGGGACGCGGGATGGCGTTCAGCGAAGTGCGCGAATACCAGTATGGCGACGATGTACGCAATATGGACTGGAACGTTACCGCCCGCCTGAATGCGCCCTACATCAAAATTTTTGAGGAAGAACGCGAATTGACGATGATGCTGCTCGTGGATGTCAGCGGCTCGCGGAATTTCGGGACGGTCAACAAACTGAAGCGCGAGTTGGTGGCGGAGGTCGCGGCGGTACTGTCATTTTCGGCATCAATCAACAACGATAAAGTAGGGGCGCTGTTTTTTAGTGATAAGGTCGAAAAGTTTATCCCGCCTAAAAAAGGCCGCACACATTTATTGCGCATCATCCGCGAGTTGATAGAGTTTGAGCCGTCCGGCCTGCAAACCGACGTGTCGGCGGCGTTGCAGTACCTGACGAATGCTATCAAAAAACGCTGCATGGCCTTTGTGCTGTCCGACATGCTGGACTTCGACGCCAACGGGCACGTGCGTTTTACCGATGCACTGAAAATCGCAGCCAATAAACACGATTTGGCGGCTATCCGCCTCTACGACCCGCGCGAAACGGAATTGCCGAAAGTCGGCATCATGCAACTGCGCGATGCCGAAAGCGGCAAAGAGATGTGTATAAATACTTCCAGCCGCAAAGTACGTAACAACTATGCCGAATGGTGGCGCACGGCTGACCGCCATATTACGCAGACGCTCTCGAAATGCCGCGTCGATAATGTGCGCATCAGCACGGCCGACGATTATGTGAAACCGTTGATACGCTTGTTTGAGAGCCGGTAAAAGTAAGGTATTATGAAAAACGATGAAAATACAGACGTTTTTGTAAAATGGCCGAATCATCAAATATTGTACACACTGTGTGCAATATTGACAGATAGGCCTGTTCGATTACTAATGAACCTGACAGTTTTAAATTAAACAAATGATAAAAATATTTTTCACAATCATTTCTTCTTTGTTGATTACGGCCACGGCTGTGGCGCAAGAACCGTTGCTCGCTACCGCGCTCAGCCGCGACAGTATTATGATTGGCGAACAGGTACAATGGACGTTCCGCGCGACCGTTCCTTCTGCGCAGCAAGTGTATTTCGCACAACTCGACAGCATTGCCGGCGGACTGATTGAAGTGCTCGACATCACGCCGCCCGATACGGTGCAGCGAGAGTCGAAACATGTTACCGTCGAAATGACGTTGCGACTTACGTCGTTCGATGCCGGCATCTATACCCTGTCGGGCGTGCCGGCGCTGTGGATGCACGGCGGGCAAACAGATACGCTCTTTTTTGAACCGGTTACGCTTAAAGTCGCTACGATAGCCATCGACACCGCGACATTTCAGGCGTTCGACATCAAACCGCCGGTCAGATATCCGCTGACATTGCGGGAAATCCTGTGGCCATGGTCGGTCGCCGGGTTGGGAGTGGCGGCGCTGGTGGCAGCGCTGGTCTACATCATTGGTCGCCTGCGGAAGAAGCAGCCTGTCTTTGGGAAAATCAGGCCTGCCGACCCGCCCGATGTGGTGGCGTTGCGCGAACTGGCGAAAATCAAAGACGAAAAACTGTGGCAAAATAATAAGGTAAAATTGTACTATACGCGCGTTACCGACGTGTTGCGCGTCTATCTGGAACAGCGCTACGCCATTCAGGCGCCAGAACAGACGTCGGACGAAATCTTGCAGGCGTTGGCGCAATTGCCATTGCCGGATTATTTCATTCCGAAGCTGCGGGAATTTTTAAGTACATCGGATTTGGTGAAATTCGCCAAATACCTGCCGGCAATGGAAGAGAACGAAAGCGCACTGATACTGGTAACGCAATTTGTAGACGAAACAAAGGAACAAACAGAGAAAGAAACTACGGATTAAAACCATTAAATATAATATAA